>NZ_JAWRVK010000024.1:0-62163 GCF_036663575.1 Halalkalibacter flavus | reverse complement strand
ATAGAGTGCTTCTAAGAAAAGCATCATGCCTTCCTTGTAGAAGAAAAGAAGTGAGTCCGAGCTGTTTCTCTTCGTAAAATAACGTGAGAAACGACGAAGAAATAACACCATGCCCAATCACCCCCGTAGAAGAGAAATGGCAAGTCAGGACGTTGCCAGGCGGGCACGCTCTGCATAGAAATAGGAGAGACGGACATACGCTACATAATAGTAGTGCGCCCGAAGGAGCAAAATCATCTTTGAATAAACCGATGGTTGCAACGTGAGTAACCTTCTTGAAATACTCCATGTCACTTCCTGTTAACGCTCCGCATAAAAATTTAAGCGATCGTAATAAGCTATCAATTATCCTTCCAACAGCAAATCAAGGAAAACCGACAGTAACTTGCCAACTTTGGATAGTAAAATCTCCACTTTCGACAGAATATCCTTAAAGTCAGACAGTAGATTCCAAATGAACCATAAAGTTTGAGTTCGACATAAAGCTCCATTACAGCATTCCTTCTCAATCTATTTCTTTCTTATCGACAAGTAACATGTTTAACAAACCCTCTATCAGGTTATAGACCTCTAACGGTAGAGATCCTTCTCTATTACTCAAATTAAAGGAGGACGATAATATGCCACTTGTAAAAGAACTCCGACAATTTAAAAACCAATCTTGCAACGAAGGATACTTAACCATTTACTTAAGCACAGATCAAACAAGCAATAATCAACAAAGAGGAGAATGGAAAATCCGATTGAAAAATGGACTGAAAAAAATAGAAGAATATATCAAAGCAGATAATGAATCAAATATAAAGGCGTATAAACAAGTTAGGAAAAAAGCAACTGAAGCGATTTATGCGATACAAACAGAATTACCTAAGAGCATTGTTTTGATTGCATCACCTAATGGAGATTTCTTATTGAGAAAACTTCAAATCCCTGTAGAAAATAACTTTTATTGGGATAACGAACCAAAGATCGAACAACTTGAGCGACTTAGCAATGAATATCCAACAGAAGGGATACTCTTTGTTCAAAAGGAAAATGTTTTTATGATTGAAACAAGCTTAGGAGAGATAAATATCGAAAGACTATATGATTTGGAAATAGAGAAGGAGGATTGGAAACAATACGACGGAATAGCAGCAAGTGAACGGATGGCTAAACGTGCAAATCACCGAGATAAATATGAACAACGGTTTGAAGCAAATCAACAGCGCGCTTTTAAAGACTTAGCAATCACGATCCAAAAAGAAGCTGATCGAAAGAACTGGTCTACGATTTATTTAGTTGGTGAACGAGGATTAACAACGGAGTTTGAGAAGCAATTAATGTTCCCGACGGTGAAAATAGTAGATAAAAACTATAAAAAATTTTCTTCGAAGGAAATCGTTGGACAAGTACTTGCGTCATAATTAAACGAACTTTAATTAAGGTCAAACATTGTTGAACAATGGCATTGAAAGGGGGGAGAACCCCTTTTTCAGTGTCATTTTTTATAATAGTTCCAACATTGTTCATGATTAATTTTCCTAATAATTGCTAAAAAAATGAGTAAAATAATGCATGTTAATCTAATAATATAAGGTTATCAACTAGATGTGCCTGGTTATACTAGTAGTGAGTTATACATATTGCACTTTTTAAATTGAGCGCATATAATGTTTATAAAGTCAAAGATAGTCAAAGTCAAAAGTTGAAGGGAGGGCAAAGCTTGAGAAATATATCTGACATCATTGAAGACTACTTAAAAGCGACTATTAGAAACAGTGGGGATGATCCGTTGGAAATTAAGCGAAGTGAAATTGCTAAGAAGTTTCAATGTGTCCCTTCACAAATTAATTATGTTATTCAGACGAGGTTTACGTTAGAAAAAGGATATCAAGTTGAAAGTAAAAGAGGTGGCGGAGGGTATATTCGTATAGTGAAAGTTAGTCCCCATGACCATCTTGATCTATTTGACCAAATGATTAAAATCGTTGGAAAAGATATTGATCAACATACAGCAGAGAACATCATTATCCGGTTATTTGAAGAGAAGGCTATAACAAAAAGAGAAGCAAATTTAATGATCAGTGTAATGGATCGAACGTTATATAATGCAAATATTAATCATCGGGATGAAGTACGAGCAAACATTTTAATTGCGATGCTTGAAACATTAAAATATAAAGAATTGTCATAGGGGGGAGGAAATTTCATGCTTTGTCAGGAATGTAATAAAAGGAAAGCGAGTTTGCACTTTGCCAAAATTATAAATGGTGAAAAGACTGAGTTTCACATTTGTGAACAATGCGCAAAGGAAAAAGGAGAATACTTCCCAGGTGGAAATAGTTTCTCTATTCATCAGCTATTATCAGGTTTGTTACATTTTGAACAACCTGTAAAAGCAGAGGCGCAGGAAATAAAGCCATCTTGTGAGAAGTGCGGGATGACGTATGAACAATTTACTAAAGTTGGAAGGTTTGGCTGCGCAAATTGTTATAAGAGCTTTGAGACTAAGTTGGATCCTATCTTAAAACGGGTACACAGCGGCAATTATGCCCATGCTGGAAAGCTTCCAGAAAGAATTGGTGGAGGGATTCAATTACAACGTCAGATTGAATCATTAAAAACCGAGTTGAAAAGCTTAATTGACCAAGAAGAGTTTGAAAAAGCTGCTGAGCTGAGAGATGAAATTCGGTTGTTAGAAAAACAAAAGAATGAGCAAAAGGAGGGCTGATTTGATGTCACTCCAACAATTTATTTCAGAAGCATTAAGTCCTTGGATGAAAAAAGATGGTCCAGATTCGGATATTGTCCTCAGTAGCCGAATAAGATTAGCTAGAAACCTTGAAGAATATAAATTTCCTTTACTTGCGTCAATGGAAGAATCTTATGCGACTGCAAAACATATCGGAGAGGCATTAACTCAGGAAGAGTACAGTCAAATTGGTTCTCTTGAGATTTTACGAATTGACGACATGAAAGCCAATGAAAAGCGAGTACTTGTTGAAAAACATTTAATCAGTCCTAATTTAGCAGATCAGTCAAAACATGGAGCAGTCCTACTTGATAAAGATGAAGCTGTAAGCATCATGGTTAATGAGGAGGACCATATTCGGATCCAATGTTTGCTTCCTGGTTTTCAATTAGGGAATGGGTTAGAGATAGCCAATCAAATTGATGATTGGATTGAGCAACGTTTAACGTATGCCTTTGATGAGAAAAGAGGTTATTTAACAAGTTGCCCAACAAATGTTGGGACAGGTTTGCGAGCTTCTGTTATGATGCACTTGCCGGCACTTGCTATGACTCAGCAATTAAATCGAATTTTACCTGCAATTAATCAATTAGGATTAGTTGTTAGAGGAATTTATGGGGAAGGTAGCGAAGCTTTAGGTAACTTGTTTCAAATCTCTAATCAGCTCACTCTTGGAAAATCAGAAGAAGATATTGTTGAAGATCTACGTGGGGTAGTCTTGCAGCTAATTCAACAGGAACGATCAGCTAGAGAAAGTCTTTTGGATCAATCGAGATTACAGCTTGAGGATCGAGTACATCGTTCATTTGGTATTTTAGCTCATAGTCGAATGATTGAATCAAAAGAAGCGACGCAACGTTTGTCAAACGTTAGGTTGGGGATTGATTTAGGTTTGATTAAGGGTCTATCAGGGAACATCTTAAATGAACTAATGATTTTGACTCAGCCAGGGTTTCTTCAACAATATGCTGGCGAAGTGTTATCCCCTGAACAGCGTGATGAAAGAAGAGCTACGCTGATTAGGGAAAGGTTAAAATTAGAGGAAGAAACGAACGAATAATCATGGAGGTGGACGTCAATGATGTTTGGACGTTTTACAGAGCGCGCACAGAAGGTATTAGCACTAGCACAAGAAGAAGCAGTGAGGTTGGGACATAACAATATCGGAACCGAGCATATCTTACTTGGTCTTATTCGTGAAGGGGAAGGAATTGCTGCTAAGGCTCTTCAAGCTCTTGGGTTAGGATCTGAAAAGATTCAAAAGGAAGTAGAGTCGTTAATTGGAAAAGGACAAGAAGGATCTAAGACGATTCACTATACTCCAAGAGCGAAAAAAGTCATTGAACTTTCGATGGATGAAGCACGGAAACTAGGGCACTCTTATGTTGGAACCGAGCATATTTTACTTGGCCTTATTCGAGAAGGAGAAGGTGTTGCGGCTCGTGTTTTAAATAACTTAGGGGTGAGTTTAAATAAAGCTCGTCAACAAGTGTTGCAATTACTTGGGAGCAATGAAGTTGGGAACTCTTCTGGCCAAAGTACAGGGGCAACAAATGCAAACACTCCAACACTTGATAGTCTAGCACGTGATTTAACAGCGGTAGCAAGAGAAGAGTCACTTGACCCTGTTATTGGGCGTAGCAAAGAGATTGAAAGAGTTATTCAAGTGTTAAGTCGTCGTACAAAAAATAACCCTGTCTTAATTGGGGAGCCAGGTGTAGGTAAGACAGCTATTGCTGAAGGATTAGCACAAGCAATTATCGCTAATGAAGTGCCAGAAACACTTCGTAACAAGCGGGTGATGACACTTGATATGGGAACGGTTGTAGCTGGTACAAAATACCGTGGTGAATTCGAAGACCGTTTGAAAAAGGTAATGGATGAAATTCGTCAAGCCGGAAATGTCATCTTGTTCATTGATGAGCTTCACACATTAATCGGTGCAGGAGGAGCAGAAGGTGCAATTGACGCTTCAAATATATTAAAACCGTCCCTTGCCCGTGGAGAACTTCAATGTATTGGAGCAACAACACTTGATGAGTATCGTAAATATATTGAGAAAGATGCTGCACTTGAGCGTCGTTTCCAACCGATTCAAGTAAATGAGCCAACACTTGATGAATCAGAGCAAATTTTAAAAGGGCTTCGTGACCGTTACGAGGCACATCACCGTGTAACAATTACAGATGATGCGATTGAAGCAGCAGTTAAATTATCTGATCGCTACATCTCAGATCGTTTCCTTCCAGACAAAGCAATTGATTTGATTGATGAAGCTGGTTCAAAGGTTCGTCTGAAGTCATATACAGCACCACCTAACTTGAAAGAGCTTGAGCAACGTCTTGACGAAACGAGAAAAGAAAAAGATGCCGCTGTTCAAAGTCAAGAATTTGAAAAGGCTGCTTCTTTACGTGATTCAGAGCAACGTTTACGTGAAGAATTAGAAGAAATGAAGAATGAGTGGAAGAAAAAGCAAGGCCAAGAAGATACAGAGGTAACAGCTGAAGACATTGCACAAGTTGTAGCAAGCTGGACTGGAATTCCTGTATCGAAATTAGCAGAAGAAGAGACGGATCGCTTACTTAAGATGGAGTCGATTCTACATGAACGAGTTATTGGTCAGGAAGAAGCAGTTAAATCGATCTCTAAAGCTGTGCGCCGTGCACGGGCAGGACTGAAAGATCCTAAGCGTCCAATTGGTTCCTTCATTTTCTTAGGACCAACGGGGGTTGGTAAAACAGAGCTAGCAAGGGCTGTTGCTGAAACATTATTCGGCGATGAGGATTCTGTTATTCGTATTGATATGTCTGAGTACATGGAAAAGCATACGACAAGCCGACTAGTTGGTTCTCCTCCAGGGTACGTTGGACATGATGATGGAGGTCAATTAACTGAAAAAGTTCGTCGTAAGCCATACTCTGTTATTTTACTAGATGAAATAGAAAAAGCTCACCCTGAAGTGTTCAATATCCTGCTTCAAGTACTAGAAGATGGCCGCTTAACGGATTCAAAAGGAAGAACGGTTGATTTCCGTAATACGGCGATTATTATGACATCAAACGTTGGAGCTAGCGAATTAAAACGAAGCAAGTTCTTAGGGTTTGCAACAGAAGGTGAAGGTCAGGAATATAAAGATATGAAAGGCAAAGTAATGGATGAGCTTAAGCGTAGCTTCCGTCCAGAATTCCTTAACCGTATTGATGAACTAATTGTCTTCCACTCACTTGAGAAGAAGCATATCCGTGAAATTATTACATTAATGGCTGCACAATTGAAAACTCGTTTACAAGAACAAGGCATAGATTTTGAGCTTACTGAAGCAGCAAAAGATAAGATTACAGACCTTGGCTATGATCCTGAATATGGTGCGCGTCCATTACGCCGTGCATTGCAAAAGCAAGTTGAGGACCGTTTATCTGAAGAGCTATTAAAAGGTACAATATCTAAAGGCCAAAAAGCTATTATTGATGTAAAAGATGATGAGCTTTTTGTCCAAACATCTGAAACACGTGAAAATTTACAAGTATAAAATTAATTTTGCTGCATAAATCGTAGGCTCTGATTGAAGAAAAGCCGGGGGAGAGTCATAATCCCTCGGCTTTTCACCATATAATAGATTTATAAGACTGTTTAACAAAGGTGATACAATTTAATTGGTGTAAGAAAACTTTTCATCGCACCGATAATGAATATAGGAGTTATTCCTTATAGCTTTAATGAAAAACGCATAAGAAAACTTTTTTCTTCTACTCTGTTACAATAGACGTAATAGGTAGAAGGGAGAAAGAAGCATGGCAAAGAAGAAAACAAAGTTCGTCTGTCAAGAGTGTGGATATGAATCAGCAAAATGGATGGGCAAGTGCCCGGGTTGTCAAAGCTGGAACACAATGATTGAAGAATTTGAGCCAAGTGCTAAACAAGCGAGTCGAAGCTATGTTACATCTGCAACAACTGGATCAAAGCCACAATCGATCATTTCGGTAAAAAGTGAAACAGAAGAAAGAATCAGCACAACAATGATGGAACTCGATCGGGTACTTGGTGGAGGAATTGTTCCGGGTTCGCTTGTGCTTGTAGGTGGAGATCCTGGAATTGGAAAGTCAACGCTTTTGCTACAACTTTCCTCTAAATTAGCAGAAACGAAGCACAAGGTTTTATATATTTCTGGGGAAGAGTCAGTAAAACAGACGAAATTACGTTCGGAGCGGCTAGGTGTTTCTTCTGGAGATTTATACGTTTTGGCCGAGACCGATATCTCCTTTATAGAACGTGCGATAGATGAAGTGAAACCAACACTAGTTATTATTGACTCTATTCAAACAGTCTACCAAGAAGATATTACGTCTGCACCAGGGAGTGTGGCGCAAGTTAGAGAATGTACGGCTGCCTTTATGAGAATTGCCAAAACAAGGGGAATTGCTATTTTTATTGTAGGGCATGTTACAAAACAAGGATCAATAGCAGGACCGAAATTGTTAGAACATATGGTTGATTCGGTTCTATACTTTGAGGGAGAACGCCACCATACGTATCGTATTTTACGGGCCGTGAAGAATCGTTTCGGTTCAACGAATGAAATGGGTATATTTGAAATGAAAGAAACTGGACTAGAAGAAGTTCTTAACCCTTCTGAGATTTTTTTAGAAGAACGGTCTCAAGGAGCAGCCGGATCAATTGTTGTTGCTTCCATGGAAGGAACGCGGCCTGTTCTCGTAGAATTACAAGCACTTATATCACCGACAAGCTTTGGAAACCCAAGACGAATGGCTACTGGAGTTGACCATAACCGGGTATCGCTGTTGATGGCTGTACTTGAAAAAAGAGTAGGGCTATTACTACAAAATCAGGATGCTTATTTAAATGTTGCTGGCGGGATTCGGTTAGATGAACCTGCAATTGACTTGGCTATTGCCCTTAGCATTGCTTCAAGCTTCCGTAATCAAATAACGAGTCCTACAGATGTTGCTATTGGTGAAGTAGGATTAACGGGAGAAATTAGGCGTGTTTCGCGAATTGACCAAAGGGTGAATGAGGCAGCCAAATTGGGATTTAAGCGGGCAATCATTCCAGAGAAGAATCTAGGGGGCTGGACGTACCCAAAGGACATTGATGTCATTGGAGTACCAACATTAGAAAGAGCGTTAGAGGTCGGCTTAGGAGGTTAGTAAATGAATGAGGGGAAAAAGCGGCAAGCTTTTATCCAAAACGTACTGAAGTTAGTTGCGCCTGGAACGGATTTACGAGCAGGAATTGATAATGTTCTTCGTGCAAAAACGGGAGGTTTGATTGTCATTGGCTATGACAATGCAATGATTCCGATTGTAGACGGTGGCTTTTTTATCAATTGTGACTTTTCCCCGGCCTACCTTTACGAACTGGCAAAAATGGACGGGGCCATCATTTTAAGTGAGGATGGAAAACGAATTTTATATGCTAATACGCAACTAGTACCAAACAATGGCATTACATCAAATGAAACGGGTATACGACACCGTACAGCTGAACGGGTTGCTAAACAAACAGGTAACTTAGTGATTTCGATTTCACAACGGCGGAATGTGATAACCCTCTATCAGGGAGATCATCGCTATTCTTTAAAGGATATTGGGGTTATTTTGACCAAGGCCAATCAAGCAATTCAGACGCTTGAAAAATATAAAGTTGTTCTAGATCAGGGGATCACCAATTTAGGGGCACTTGAATTTGAACAACTCGTTACCCTCCATGAAGTGACACAAGTCATTCACAGGGTACAGATGGTTTTAAGAATAAAAAGTGAGATACTAAATTATATTAACGAGCTCGGAAATGAAGGTCGACTCATTACGATGCAGTTAAATGAACTAGTAGCAAATACAGAAAAAGAAGCCATTCATTTGATAAAAGATTATATGAAAAACGATAGTCAAAACCCAAAAGAAATTTTAAAAGAACTAACGAAGTTCCAAACGGAAGAATTATTTGATGAACAAGAAATTGTGAAGACACTTGGTTATAGCAAAAGTATTAATATTCAAGAGCAAGCTGTTTCACCAAGAGGCTATCGGATCTTACACCGTATACCGAGACTGCCATCAATCATTATAGAAAATCTAATTGAAAAATATGAGAACTTGACCAATATCATGTTTGCAAGTATTAATGAATTAGACGAAGTGGAAGGAATTGGTGAACCGAGGGCTAAGATGATTAAAGATGGATTAAATCGTATTCAAGAACAATTGTTTGTAGATCGACATATTTAAGCACGACTTGACAATATAACGCCTTAACTGTATAATGATAAGTTTTCAGAATTGACAAACAATTAGGTGTTTGTTACGTTTAAGGGAGTATGGAAGAATTTTGAGAATTTATGTGAAATACAGTTTGATAGGTTTCAAACCAGCAATCTTGTCTATAATAATAAAAGGAGGTGAATATGGATGTTAAAGCGAATTGTACAGCTTTTCTTCGTTCTAGTTGGAGGCACTTTGGGTTTTATCTTCATTCCAGAACTTATCCATATATTAAATTTTGGCGAAGTCCCTGTTTGGGTTACAAGTTCTTATGCTGGTGCAGTGTTCGGTGCTATTATTTTCTTTTTTGCTACGTTTTGGCTGGCTGACTATATCGTGAATCTTATGAAGCTTTTAGAGGAAGCGATTGTGCGGGCTCCAGTCACAGATGTTTTGTTTGGTACGATGGGATTAATTGTTGGTCTAATTGTTGCTTATTTAATTGGTATTCCATTAAACGCCATCAACATACCGATTGTAAGTACAGTCCTTCCAATTTTTGTCACGATTTTCGTTGGGTATTTTGGATTCCAAATTGGCTTCAAAAAACGAGATGAGCTTATTAATTTGTTTACATTAACAAGAAATTTAGGCAAGAAAAAAGAAGAAGAAGTTGATGTTTCCGTTGGGAAGCAATTAAAAATATTAGACACAAGTGTTATTATTGATGGACGGATTGCAGACATTTGCAAAACCGGTTTCTTAGAAGGAACACTTGTTATTCCTGGGTTTGTGTTAGAAGAATTACAACATATAGCCGATTCTTCTGACGTATTAAAACGCAATCGAGGACGTCGTGGACTAGATATATTAAATAAAATCCAAAAAGAACTACCGATTAATGTCGAGATCTACGAAGGTGACTTTGAAGATATTTCTGAGGTGGATAGCAAATTAGTGAAGTTAGCTAAAGTTTCTTCAGGAATGGTTGTAACAAATGACTTTAATTTAAATAAAGTATGTGAGTTGCAAGGAGTTGCTGTATTAAATATTAATGATTTAGCAAATGCAGTAAAGCCGGTAGTCTTGCCTGGTGAGGAGCTAAAAGTTCAAGTTATAAAAGATGGTAAAGAACAACATCAAGGTGTCGCCTATCTTGACGATGGCACGATGATTGTCGTAGAGGGTGGACGTGACTATATTGGAAAGCAAATTGATGTAGTCGTTACAAGTGTGCTGCAAACGAGCGCGGGCCGAATGATTTTTGCCAAGCCTAAATTGCTAGAGAAAGCTCTTTAAAGATTGTTACACGAGAACAGAAAAGAATGAATTTCATAAGCGCTATGCTCTTAATAGAGGATAGCGTTTTTCTTTTTCGCCGGTTATGTACAAGCTATACTAAAACAAACATATGCAATTAAATGGGAGATCATGCTAAAATAAATATCGGTTTAAAAAAGTAATGCCGATATGAGCCGTAAAGATCATTTGATAGGTATAATTAATGATTATTATATATTGCTTTTGATAGGAGAGAATGAAATGGAGTATCGTGTTGTCATCCCTGCGGCTGGACAAGGGAAAAGAATGAAGGCAGGCAAAAATAAGCAATTCCTTAAATTAAGAGGAGAACCGCTTATTGTACATACTATCCGCTTGTTTCAGGAAGATCCGTGGTGCGAACGGGTGATCCTTGTAGCGAATCCCGAAGAGCTTGAACTCATGAATGAGTTAGCTAAGAAACACTCCCTATCGAAAGTAACAGTAGTTGAAGGTGGAAAAGAACGTCAGCATAGTGTGAGAAAAGGAATTAACTCTATTGAGGGAGATATGATTGTTTTGGTCCATGATGGGGCAAGACCTTTTGTTACTAGGGATGTCATTCATTCTCTAGTACAAAAAGCTGCTGAGATGGGTGCTGTTACAGCAGCCGTACCAGTTAAAGAGACAATTAAACGGGTCATCTCCAAAAGAGTTGTGAATACATTGAAGCGTGATGAGCTATGGACAATTCAAACGCCACAAGCGTTTCAATTAAAGTTAGTAAAAGAAGCACATGAAAAGGCACAAGCTGCTCACATGCTCGGAACCGATGATGCGAGTCTAGTTGAATGGTTAGGGCATGAGGTCGCAATTGTTGAAGGTGATTATCAAAACATTAAGTTAACGACCCCAGATGATCTGTTATTTGCAGAAGCGATTATGAAGGAAAGGGAGATGAGAAAGTCATGAGAATTGGACAAGGGTTTGATGTTCATCAGTTAGTAGAAGGAAGACCACTTATTCTAGGAGGGATTACGATTCCCTACGAATTAGGTCTCCTTGGACATTCTGATGCAGATGTACTTTTGCATACAGTTGCAGACGCAGCACTAGGCGCAATTGGTGAAGGAGATATTGGTAAGCATTTTCCTGATACAGACAACGCGTTCAAAGATGCTGACTCTGCCAAACTTCTTACACATGTTTGGGAACTTGTGAAGGGAAAAGGATACAAATTAGGGAATATTGATTGTACAATTATAGCGCAAAAGCCGAAAATGGCTCCTCACATCGAAACGATGCGAGCTAGAATTGCTGAACTGTTAGAAGCGGATGTCAGTCAAGTAAACGTAAAAGCAACGACTACAGAAAAATTAGGCTTTACAGGGAGAGGCGAAGGAATTGCTTCACAGGCAACGATTCTTTTAGTCGAGCAGTCATAAAAAAAGCATAAGTTGACCAAAGTAGTGATATAGTGATATAGGTAATTAACATAAGCATGTTAATATGCATAATAGGATGATAGAAATGGAAGGTGTTTATTATGGGAAGTGACGTTCGCGTTCGTTTTGCTCCTAGTCCAACTGGACATTTACATATTGGTGGTGCTCGTTCTGCCTTATTTAATTATTTGTTTGCGAAAAGTCAGGGTGGGAAATTTATTTTACGTATTGAAGATACCGATCAAGCTCGGAATGTCGATCAAGCAAAAGAGAAACTATTAGATAGTTTGAAATGGCTCGGAATGGATTGGGATGAGAGTATCGATGTAGGTGGAGAGTATGGCCCGTATAGTTGTATGGAGCGTGTTGGGTTGTACAAAGAATATCTTGACCACCTTCTTAAAGAGGGGAAAGCATACTATTGTTATATGACGGAGGAAGAGTTAGAGGCAGAGCGTGAAGAGCAAAAAGCACGTGGTGAGTTACCTAAATATAGTGGCCGTGATCGAGACTTAACCGAAGAGCAACGTAAAGAATATGAAGAGAAAGGTCTTAAACCGGTTGTGCGTTTCCGTGTACCAGAAGGAAAGCTTATTCAAATTCAAGATGCTGTTCGAGGCGATGTAACGTTTGAATCGGACGGCATTGGGGATTTTGTTATTGCGCGTAAGGATGGCATTCCAATGTATAACTTTGCCGTTGTGATCGATGACCATCTAATGAAAATTTCTCATGTCATTCGTGGAGAAGAGCATTTATCAAATACACCTAGACAAGTATTGCTTTATGAAGCATTCGGATGGGATGTGCCAAAATTTGCTCATGCATCATTAATCTTAAATCCGGACCGTCAAAAAATGAGTAAGCGAGATGAGTCGATTATTCAATTTGTTGAGCAATATAAAGAACTTGGCTACATGCCAGAAGCAATCGTTAATTTCCTTGCATTATTAGGCTGGTCTCCTGTTGGGGAAGAGGAGATTTTCTCAGTAAAAGAGCTAGGAGAACAATTTACATTAGATCGAGTGGCAAAAGCTCCTGCTGTTTTTGATACAGACAAACTAGCTTGGATGAATAATCAATACATTAAAAATGCTGAAATTGATAAGGTCGTTGAACTTGCGTTGCCACACTTAGTCAAAGCTGGAAAGCTGCCAAAAGACATGACAGACGAACAAAAAGACTGGGCTAAGCGTTTAATTGCTCTATATCAAGAGCAAATGCATTATGGTGCTGAGATCGTTGAGTTAACAGAACTTTTCTTTAAAACAGAAATTGGGTATAATGAGGAAGCACAAACGGTTTTAGATGAAGAGCAAGTTCCTGAAGTGTTAGCTCAATTAATAAAAGAGCTAGAAACGATTGAAGAGTTTACGGCTAATAACATTAAGGCTGCTATGAAAGCAACTCAAAAAGCTACAGGTCATAAAGGTAAGAAACTATTTATGCCGATCCGTGTAGCAACGACAGGGCAAACTCATGGCCGTGACTTACCTGAATCAATGGAGCTTATAGGAAAAGATGTTGTCAATGCACGAATTAAGAGCTTATTAAATAAATAATGTTACCGTGTTGAGAGGGAAAAGTAGAAGTGAGCCATTCCTTGCAGAGAGGACCATCAATGGCTGAGAGTGGTTTAGGGATCTCGCTTTGAACATGCACCCTTGAGTCTCTTTTTGAACGATTCCATTCTAAGTAGGAAAGAGCGAGTTGCTTCGTTACAAGCTAGTAAAGATGAGTAGGCATTGCCTTCTCTAAGCAGAGTGGAACCGCGCATAAAGCGCCTCTGTGCATCTAAGATGCACAGAGGCGCTTTTTATTTGCTAAGCGTAGCAGGTTCCCTAAAAGGGGATGAGAACACATGGGGAAAAAATTTCGCACTCTATTAAATGATGTAGACGTTGTATTTGATCAAGACCCTGCCGCGAGGAGTCGACTTGAAGTGATTTTTACGTACTCGGGTGTTCATGCAATATGGGCACATCGCGTGGCACACTGGCTTTGGAAAAGGAAAATGTACTTCTTAGCTAGATCCATTTCACAAATTAGTCGTTTTTTTACGGGGATTGAAATCCATCCTGGTGCAGTGATTGGTCAACGCTTGTTTATTGACCATGGAATGGGAGTGGTTATCGGAGAAACGTGTGAAATTGGAAATAATGTCACGATCTATCAAGGGGTCACTCTCGGAGGGACAGGAAAAGAAAAAGGGAAGCGTCATCCAACAGTAGAGGATGGTGTCTTGATTGCATCAGGGGCAAAAATACTAGGTTCGTTTACAATTGGAGAAAATGCGCGTATAGGTGCTGGTTCCGTTGTATTAAAAGAAGTTCCAGCTAATTCTACCGTTGTTGGCATTCCAGGTAAAATTGTCATCCAAGACGGAGTGAAGGTTGAACATGGACTGAATCACCATCTTTTGCCGGATCCAATTGCTGATAAATTAAAAGAATTAGAAGAAGAAATAAAAGCATTAAAAGAAGAACGAGAGCAATTGTTAAGGTCATCAACAAGAGATTAGCTATTTGCATACTGTAATAGAAATAAGAAAGAGGGAGTAGATCCAATGTCTATTCATGTTTATAACAGCTTAACAAAAAAGAAAGAACCGTTTATTCCCATTGAAGAAGGGAAAGTAAAGATGTATGTGTGCGGACCGACCGTATATAACTACATTCATATTGGAAATGCGCGACCGCCAATTGTGTATGATATGGTTAGAAAATATTTAGAATACCGTGGGTATGATGTCACGTTTATTTCAAATTTCACAGATGTTGACGATAAAATTATTCGTGCAGCAAGTGAGCTAGGTGAAGATGTATTTCAAGTCGCAAACCGGTTTATTGAAGCGTATCACCAAGATACATGTGCACTTGGTGTAAAAAAGGCTGACATTCACCCTCGTGTTACAGAAACAATTCCAGAAATTATCTCATTCATTGATGCGTTAGTTCAAAAGGGATTTGCATATGAATCAAGTGGTGATGTGTACTTTAGAACGAGAAAATTTAAGGACTATGGTAAATTATCCTCTCAATCGATTGATGACTTACGATCTGGAGCTCGTATTGAAGTTGATGAAAGAAAAGAAGATGCTCTTGACTTTGTGCTTTGGAAGGCGGCAAAAGAGGGTGAAGTCTCATGGAAGAGTCCTTGGGGAGAGGGAAGACCAGGATGGCACATTGAATGTTCTGCTATGGTCAAAAAATATTTAGGTGACACAATCGATATTCACGCAGGTGGGCAAGATTTATCTTTCCCTCATCATGAAAATGAAATTGCTCAATCGGAAGCATTAACAGAAAAACCAATGGCAAATTATTGGCTTCATAACGGTTTTATTAACATAGATAATGAAAAAATGTCGAAATCACTCGGAAATTTTGTTTTGGCAAAAGATATAATTCGACAACATTCAGCAGAAGTCGTACGTTTCTTCATGTTGACGGCTCATTATCGCAGCCCGATTAACTTTAGTGATGAGTTATTAGAGGGGGCAAAAAGTGGACTTGAGCGATTGAGGACAGCTGTGTCTAGTTTAGAACATAGGTTAGAAGAATCAGCTGGCTTTGGTGAAAAGGGAGATTGGCTAGAGCGAATCCATGCTTTAAAGGATCGGTTTATTCAGGAGATGGATGATGACTTTAATAGTGCTAATGGAATTTCTGTTCTCTTTGATTTGGCAAAGGAAGCAAATCGTTACCTTCGTGAGGAGAAAACATCAAAAGAAATATTAGAAGCATTTTTGCAGCAATTTGCGGAGTTCGCCAATGTACTAGGTCTTACCCTACACTCACAAAAAGAGTTGCTGGATGCTGATATTGAAGAGTTAATAGAAAAGCGTAATGAAGCACGTAAACAAAAGGACTTTGCCCTTGCCGATCAAATTCGTGATGAGTTAAAAGAACAAGGGATTGTGCTAGAGGATACAGCGCAAGGTGTTCGCTGGAAACGAGGCTAGTATGAAGATTATTGAAGCAAAGACAGACCTGAAACAGCTCAATGCGCTCGCACTTGCTTACATGGGAGATTCGGTGCTCGATATGTATGTACGCTACTATTTAATTGCACAAGGAAACGTTAGACCGCACCGACTTCATGTTGAAGCAACAAAATACGTATCGGCTAAGTCACAAGCATATATTATGGGGAGGCTATTAGAAGAAGAGTTTTTATCTGAAGATGAAGTTGCTGTGTTTAAACGTGGACGCAATGCCAAATCAGGCTCGATACCTAAAAACACAGATTTAAACACATATCGTTATTCAACTGGGTTTGAAGCGATGTTAGGCTATCATTACTTTCAGGGCGAGCATGATCGTCTTGATGAAATCATTAAAAAAGCTGTTGAAGTTGTTGAAGCAAGATCACGGTTATAGAAAGGAGGATAATAAGATGAGTCAAGAATTTATTGTAGGTAAGAACCCTATTATTGAAGCTTTGAAAGCAGGGCATTCGATCAATAAAATTTGGATTGCTGAAGGTTCCCAGAAAGGACAAATGACCAAGGTAGTGCAGCTTGCTAAGGAAAATGGCGTATTGATTCAACATGCTCCAAAAAAGAAATTAGCTCAACTTGTTGACACTGATAATCATCAAGGAGTGGTGGCATCCATTGCTGCCTATGAGTACGCAGAGATGGAGGATTTATTTCAAGCGGCAGAAAAGTGCGGGGAGGAACCATTTTTCTTACTATTAGATGAAGTAGAAGATCCGCATAATCTAGGATCAATTTTACGTACAGCAGATGCTGTTGGTGCTCATGGGGTTATTATTCCAAAACGCAGAGCAGTAGGGCTAACGCAAACGGTGGCGAAATCCTCAACGGGGGCAATTGAATATGTTCCCGTTGTACGTGTGACGAACTTAGCAAGAACGATGGATGACTTAAAGAAGCGCGGTCTCTGGTTTGCTGGGACAGATGCAAAAGGAACAGCTGATTACCGCCAAGCGTCATTTGATATGCCGATTGGCCTTGTCATTGGAAGTGAAGGGAAGGGAATAAGTCGTTTAGTTAAAGAGAAATGCGATTTTCTAATTCGGATTCCTATGGTTGGCCATGTTACATCGTTAAATGCTTCAGTTGCAGCTAGTTTACTTATGTATGAAGTGTACCGGAGACGTCATGAAGTAGGCAGTGAGTAGAATGAAAGATATTTTGCTCGTCGATGGCTATAACATGATTGGGGCCTGGCCAGAGCTTCGCGAGTTAAAAGACAAAGACCTTGGTTTAGCACGAGATCGCCTTGTAGAAATGATGGCTGAGTATCAAGCGTACACAGGTTATCAGGTGAAGGTGATCTTTGATGCACACATGGTTCAGGGGATAGGTAAAAGCTATAAGAACCACCGGATTGATGTATTATATACCCGTAAAAATGAGACAGCCGACGAACGAATCGAAAAGCTGGTTCTTGAATTAAAGCGAATCGATACAACGATTCATGTTGCTACCTCTGATATGGCAGAGCAATCGATGATCTTTGGGAGTGGAGCTTTGCGTAAGTCTGCCAGGGAATTATTAATGGAAATTGAAACTACAGAAAAAGGAATCGACAAAGAAGTCCAAAATACGCAAAAAAAGAAAAATTCGACAAAAATCCCGCTTAGTAAAGAAGTTGCTGAAATTTTTGAAAAATGGCGTCGACAGCGCTGATACGTGGTTGACCGGCTGGAAAACTGTGCTATATAATGGGTCTATAATTTAGACAACAGCCAAGGTCGGAGGGATTGTCATGAGCATGGACCTTCAAGAAACCAAACTAAAACCAATTTATGACACTGTGGAAGATGATGAATTAGTCGTTTTTGTAAGAAATGGAGATAGTGGTGCACTCGAATATCTAATCAATAAATATAAGAATTTTGTTCGTGCAAAGGCAAGATCTTATTTTTTGATTGGTGCTGATCATGAGGATATTGTTCAAGAAGGAATGATCGGTCTTTACAAAGCAGTCCGTGACTTTAATGGGGACAAGCTCTCTTCCTTTAAAGCCTTTGCTGAACTTTGTATTACAAGACAAATCATTACTGCAATTAAGACGGCAACAAGGCAAAAGCACATTCCATTAAACTCCTATGTTTCACTGGACAAGCCGTTATATGATGAAGAATCAGACCGTACGTTGTTAGATGTGATTTGTGGTACGAGAGTAACTGACCCGGAAGAGTTGCTCATTAATCAAGAGGAATTTGAAGATATTGAGTTAAAAATGGGAGAACTTCTAAGTGATTTAGAAAGGCAAGTGCTTATGCTATACTTAGATGGCAGATCCTATCAAGAAATCTCTGCTGACTTAAATAGACATGTTAAATCTATCGATAATGCATTACAACGAGTGAAACGAAAGCTAGAGCGTTATGTTGAGCTTAAAGGTGTTTCAATTTCATAAGTAGCTAGGGGTGGCGAAGGAATTAATTCGGCACCCTCTTTGCAACCTATGAGCTTACAGATTGTTCTAATAATTGACATGGGAATTTCCGTGTGATAGATTTAGATAGTATGTACTTTGAGCGCTGGAGGTGCGTTGTGCGAACGAAAGTGGTACTAGCTTGCGAGGTTTGTCACTCGAGAAATTATGTAACAGAGAAGAATAAACAGGCGCATAGCAATCGCATTGAGATAAAGAAGTTTTGTAAAAATTGTCAAGAACACACCCTTCATCGTGAAACAAAGTAAATAGAAATCTTCAAATTGACTATACACATGTAAATATTTCGAATAGATGAACGTATATTTGTCTATATTGATTGATGCTGGAGGTGTCTTTGGTGGCTGGTGGAGAAAGAGGTGTCGGGAAGTTTTTCCGAGATGTTGTGCAAGAGATGAAACGCGTATCATGGCCTACTCGTAAGGAATTAACACGGTATACATGGGTTGTTTTAGGAACGGTAGCTTTTATTTCTGTTTTCTTCTTTGTGGTCGATTACGGAATTTCTGAGCTTGTTCGAATCCTGCTTGGGTAATTGTAAGTATAATCTTGGAACAGCTTCTAAAAGGCCGTTCAAAGTGAGACCTGCTTGGACAGCCTCGCTAATGAAGAGGAGGGAAGGACAAAACCGTCCTATTTAACATGGAAAAAAATTGGTATGTGCTTCATACGTATTCAGGGTACGAAAACAAAGTAAAGACAAATCTTGAAAAACGCGTTGAATCTATGGATATGACGGACAAGATCTTTCGTGTGCTTGTACCTGTTGAAGAAGAAACAGAAGTGAAAAATGGGAAAAGTAAAACGGTAACAAAGAAAGTATTTCCAGGGTATGTCATTGTCGAAATGATCATGACAGATGACTCGTGGTATGTTGTGAGAAATACCCCGGGAGTAACAGGGTTTGTTGGATCTGCGGGAGCAGGTTCTAAACCAACGCCGCTTTTACAAGAGGAAGTAGACTCTCTGTTGAAACAGATGGGAGTAGAACAACCGAAGGCGGATATAGACTTTGAATTGAAAGAATCTGTCAAAGTAAAAGAAGGTCCATTTGCTAACTTCGTTGGTTCGATTGAAGAGATCCAAGTGGACAAGCAAAAGATAAAAGTTCATGTAAACATGTTTGGTCGTGAAACCCCTGTGGAACTGGACTTTAATCAAGTGGAAAAGATTTAATTCGAAAAAAACTTGCTATCTTTTGTTGAAAGTGATAGAATCTTCATGGTTGACAATGGTTTCAGTAAATGAGCCATCGGGTGCAGATGCATTGCATCCGTTTTTTGAGTGGGAGGGTGCAAATATACACACCCGGATAACCACATCACGGACTTTAAGGAGGTGTGTCACGTGGCTAAAAAGGTAATTAAAATGGTTAAGTTACAAATTCCTGCTGGGAAAGCTAATCCAGCGCCACCAGTTGGTCCTGCATTAGGTCAAGCAGGTGTAAATATCATGGGATTCTGTAAAGAATTCAACGCTCGTACTTCAGATCAAGCAGGTCTTATCATCCCTGTTGAAATCACTGTATTTGAAGACCGTTCGTTTACATTCATCACGAAAACTCCACCTGCTGCTGTTCTTTTAAAGAAAGCTGCTGGGATTGAGTCGGGTTCTGGAGAGCCTCACATTAAGAAGGTTGCTACAGTAAAGCGTGATAAAGTACGCGAGATTGCTGAGACGAAAATGCCAGATCTTAACGCAGCTGATGTTGAAGCAGCTATGCGTATGGTAGAAGGTACTGCTCGCAGCATGGGTATTGTGATTGAAGACTAATTGGTAAGTGTTTCGGAGGTTGCGATGAGGTATGACCCTCTTTGCCTAGTTACTAGGTTCGCAACCTTTAATAGTGGGAGGTATTACCGCTAAAACCACATTCGAGGAGGAAATATAGCATGGCTAAGAAAAGTAAAAAGTATACAGATGCTCTTAAACTTGTTGACCGTGAAACGGCATACCAAGTAGAAGAAGCAATTGAATTAGTGAAGAAAACTGCAACAGCGAAATTCGATGAGACCGTTGAAGTAGCTGTACGTCTTGGTGTTGACCCTAAGAAAGCAGACCAACAAATCCGTGGTGCTGTTGTACTTCCAAACGGAACTGGTAAAACACAACGCGTTCTAGTTTTCGCTAAAGGTGAAAAAGCAAAAGAAGCAGAAGCTGCTGGAGCAGATTTCGTAGGTGATGAGGATTTCATCAACAAGATCAACCAAGGTTGGTTCGAATTTGATGTTATCGTAGCTACGCCAGACATGATGGCTCAAGTTGGTAAATTAGGTCGTGTCCTTGGACCAAAAGGCTTAATGCCAAACCCTAAAACTGGTACAGTGACATTTGATGTAACAAAAGCTGTAGCTGAAATCAAAGCTGGTAAAGTTGAATACCGCGTTGATAAAGCTGGTAACATCCACGTGCCAATCGGGAAAGTTTCTTTTGAAACTGAAAAGCTAGTTGAGAACTTTAAGACAATCATTGAAACTCTTGTAAAGGTTAAACCTGCAGCTGCAAAAGGTACGTACATGAAGAATGTAGCGATTGCATCTACAATGGGACCTGGAGTTCGTGTGAATGCATCAGTTTTTGCAAGATAATGATTGACTTATTTGCTTAGTGTGTGTATACTCTTAAGAGTGTCTTACGCAAGGCGCATAAAATTGAATGTCATACCGTAGACCGTAGGGGTGCTCCGCACTTAATTTCCTACCGAGGTAAGCAATAGATACAGGAACGTTAACTGTGTTTGTATGCCCTCATGTCTACATGGGGGCTTTTTATATGCTTCTTAAGCGGTATGGTGAAAAACCATAGGAGGTGTAAGGATGAGCGTATTAGAACAAAAAAAGCAAGTTGTTGCAGATATTGCGACGAAACTACGTGAAAGTAAATCAACAGTAGTTGTTGACTACCGTGGATTAACTGTTGCTGAAGTGACAGAACTTCGTAAGCAACTTCGTGAAGCTGGTGTTGAGTTCAAGGTGTATAAAAACACATTAGCTCGTCGTGCAACTGCTGAGGCTGAATTAACTGCTCTTGATGAGCAATTAGTAGGTCCTACAGCAATTGCGTTTAGTACTGATGATGTTATTGCTCCTGCGAAGGTCATTAACGAATTCGCTAAAAAGAACGAAGCTCTTGAAATTAAAGCTGGTGTCATTGAAGGACAAGTAGCTTCAGTTGCTGAAGTAAAAGCTCTTGCAGAACTTCCATCACGCGAAGGACTACTTTCAATGCTTGCAAACGTACTTCAAGCTCCTGTTCGTCAGTTTGCTTTGGCTACAAAAGCTGTTGCAGAGCAAAAAGAAGAACAAGGCGCTTAATATTTTTCCTGCCTAAGGCTACCGCTGTGTAGATAGGCTGTGAATACTTACATCTAATTTGTATGCAAATATACAAAGAGTATGTGTGAAACAAAATGCGTTAACCAAATAAATTATCAAAACGATAACAGGGAGGATTTACAAAATGAGTAAAGATCAAATCATTGAAGCGATTAAAGAAATGACAGTTTTAGAACTTAACGACCTAGTTAAAGCAATTGAAGAAGAGTTTGGCGTAACTGCTGCTGCTCCTGTAGCTGTAGCTGCTGCTGGTGGAGACGCTGGTGCTGCTGAGCAATCTGAGTTTGATGTAGTTCTTGCATCTGCTGGTGGTTCAAAAATCAACGTTATCAAAGTTGTTCGTGAAATCACAGGCCTTGGTCTTAAAGAAGCAAAAGCACTTGTTGATGGCGCTCCTGCTCCAATCAAAGAAGGCGTTTCTAAAGAAGAAGCTGAAGAATTCAAAGCTAAGCTTGAAGAAGCTGGCGCATCTGTTGAAGTTAAGTAATAAACCTGCACATAAGGGGCTCGCTTTTTGCGAGTCCTTTTTGTTTGAAGTTTTATTTGGTTATAATGTATATCGATGCTATGGAAAGGGGTGATCATATGTCTAACCATTATTATTCAGAAAAGCCAACAGTTGATAGTGAGGAACGAGATTGGACGTTTACTTTACGTGGTCAAACGTTTAAGTTTTATTCTGATCGTGGAGTTTTTTCGAAAAATGAGGTTGATTTTGGGAGTAAGCTATTAATTGATGTTTTTGTGTTTCCTACCTTAGATGGCGATCTGTTAGATGTTGGTTGTGGTTATGGGCCGATTGGATTATCGCTGGCTGGGAGTGAAAAAAGCAGAGTTGTGCATATGGTAGATGTAAACGAAAGGGCATTGCACCTATCAGCGCGTAATGCAGAGAGGAACTCTATTAACAATGTGAACATTTACAAAAGTAATTGTCTCGATGGTGTATCTAAGACAGACTTTGCGGCTATTTTAACGAACCCACCTATTCGTGCAGGGAAAAAAGTCGTTCATACTATTTTTGAACAATCTTATGAACAGTTAAAGGATCAAGGTGAGCTTTGGATTGTTATTCAGAAGAAACAAGGGGCTCCTTCAGCTATTGAAAAACTACAATCTCAATTTGGAGAAGTAACTGTAGTAGAAAAGAAAAAAGGTTATTTCATTATAAAGGCAAAAAAAGTTTGACCTGGCTTGTCTTTTGTGATATTGTTATTTAATGCGTATAACTACCTATTTTTAGATCGTGCTTTCAGAGAAAAGTCAAGAGGAAATATATGAATAGCGATGGGTAATAGTGGTTATACTGATATAATCGTTGAATTTAGTGAAATAGATATCTATCTATTTCCTGTTATAAGAAAGAAATCGAACTTTCTTTTAACGTCCGTACATAATTAGTGTGCGAGTTCTGCTTAATCTATAAAAATGTTTAATCTAGCTTTACTTTTAGGCATTGCTCTTTTAAGTGATTAGGTTGCATTTTTAGATACTATAACGCGAGATTTGAGGGGTGAATCAGTTGACAGGTCAACTAGTTCAGTATGGACGCCACCGCCAGCGGAGAAGCTATGCAAGGATTAACGAAGTATTGGAGCTGCCGAATTTAATTGAAATTCAAACAGCATCCTATCAGTGGTTTCTTGATGAGGGCCTTAGAGAGATGTTCCAAGATATTTCTCCTATTCAAGACTTCACAGGAAACTTGGTTCTAGAATTTATTGACTATAGTCTTGGAGAACCAAAATATCCAGTAGATGAATCGAAAGAGCGTGATGTGACGTTTGCAGCACCATTACGTGTGAAAGTTCGTTTAATTAATAAGGAAACTGGAGAAGTAAAGGAACAAGAAGTATTCATGGGTGATTTCCCATTAATGACTGAGACAGGAACGTTTGTTATCAATGGGGCAGAACGCGTCATTGTATCTCAGCTTGTTCGTTCGCCAAGTGTATACTACAGTCAAAAAACGGATAAGAACGGTAAGAAAGGTTTTACAGCTACTGTTATCCCAAACCGTGGTGCATGGTTGGAACTTGAAACAGATGCCAAAGATATCGTTTACGTTCGTATCGACCGCACAAGAAAAATACCAGTGACGGTTCTTTTGCGTGCATTAGGTTTTGGATCTGATCAAGAGATCATTGATTTACTTGGCGAAGATGAGTACCTTCGCAATTCGTTAGAAAAAGACAACACCGATGGAACGGATAAAGCGTTACTAGAAATTTATGAGCGCCTACGTCCTGGTGAGCCGCCAACAGTAGAAAACGCGAAAAGTCTTTTAGATTCACGTTTCTTTGATCCGAAACGTTATGACTTAGCGAATGTTGGACGTTATAAGATTAATAAGAAGCTTCATATTAAAAATCGTTTGTTTAACCAACGTCTAGCAGAAACGTTAGTAGACCCTGAAACAGGAGAAGTAATTGCTGAAGAAGGAACTCTACTAGATCGTCGTACACTTGACCGTATTTTACCTTACCTTGAAAATAATGTAGGGTTCCGTCACGTACATGCATCTGGCGGCGTTGTTGAAGATGACGATATTGCACTACAATCAATTAAAATTTACGCTCCTGATGATCAAGATGGAGAAAAGACAATCCGTGTTATCGGAAATGGAATGGTAGAGCGCGATGTGAAACACATTACACCTTCAGATATCATTGCATCTATTAACTATTTCTTCAATCTATTACATGGTGTAGGGGACACGGATGACATTGACCATCTAGGGAACCGTCGTCTTCGTTCTGTTGGCGAACTTCTTCAAAATCAATTCCGTATTGGTTTATCTCGTATGGAACGTGTTGTTCGTGAGCGTATGTCGATTCAAGATCCGAATATGATTACACCTCAGGCGCTAATTAATATTCGTCCGGTGATTGCCTCTATTAAAGAGTTCTTTGGTAGCTCGCAGTTATCGCAGTTCATGGATCAGACGAATCCTTTAGCAGAATTAACGCACAAACGTCGTCTATCGGCGTTAGGGCCAGGTGGTTTGACACGTGAGCGTGCCGGCTTTGAAGTACGTGACGTTCACTATTCTCACTATGGCCGTATGTGTCCGATTGAAACTCCTGAGGGGCCAAATATCGGGTTAATTAACTCACTTTCATCTTTTGCAAAAGTGAATGAATTTGGATTTATGGAAACACCATACCGTAGAGTAGATCCTGAAACAGGAAAAGTAACATCACAAATTGATTACTTAACCGCGGACGAAGAGGACAATTATGTTGTTGCCCAAGCAAACGCTCGCCTT
Source organism: Halalkalibacter flavus (assembly GCF_036663575.1). Taxonomy (NCBI): domain Bacteria; kingdom Bacillati; phylum Bacillota; class Bacilli; order Caryophanales; family Bacillaceae; genus Halalkalibacter; species Halalkalibacter flavus. Next base: position 37,469 of record NZ_JAWRVK010000024.1, on the reverse strand, counting down.
GCTGAGGATGGTTCATTTATTGATGATAATATCATTGCTCGTTTCCGTGGGGAAAACACAGTTGTACCACGTGAACGTCTAGATTACATGGATGTATCACCAAAGCAAGTAGTATCTGCTGCGACATCTTGTATTCCATTCTTAGAAAACGATGACTCAAACCGCGCCCTTATGGGAGCGAACATGCAACGTCAAGCAGTTCCATTGCTAGTTCCGGAATCGCCGATTGTTGGTACTGGTATGGAGCATGTATCTGCAAGAGATTCAGGTGCTGCCATTGTTGCTAAAACAAGAGGAATTGTTGAGCGAGTTACAGCGAAGGAAATCTGGGTTCGCAGACTTGAAGAAGTCGACGGTCAAGAAGTTAAGGGTGACTTAGATAAGTATAAACTTCAAAAATTTATCCGTTCTAACCAAGGAACGAGTTATAATCAACGTCCAATCGTAGCGGAAGGAAACGTTGTTGAAAAACGTGAAATTTTAGCTGATGGGCCGTCTATGGAGCTAGGAGAAATGGCTCTAGGACGTAATGTTATGGTCGGATTCATGACATGGGATGGGTATAACTATGAGGATGCAATCATCTTAAGTGAGCGACTCGTAAAAGACGATGTTTATACATCTGTACACATTGAAGAATATGAATCAGAAGCTCGTGATACGAAGCTTGGACCTGAAGAAATCACACGTGATATCCCGAATGTTGGGGAAGATGCTCTTAAGAATTTAGATGAGCGTGGAATTATTCGTGTTGGTGCAGAAGTAAAAGACGGAGATATTCTAGTTGGTAAAGTTACACCTAAAGGGGTAACAGAATTAACTGCTGAAGAACGCTTATTACATGCTATCTTCGGTGAGAAAGCTCGTGAAGTCCGTGATACATCTCTACGTGCACCGCATGGTGGAGACGGAATTGTTCTTGATGTAAAAATCTTCAACCGTGAAGATGGAGATGAGCTCCCTCCTGGTGTGAATCAGCTTGTTCGTGTTTATATCGTTCAGAAACGTAAAATTCACGAAGGAGATAAGATGGCCGGTCGTCACGGAAATAAAGGGGTTATCTCTCGTATTCTTCCGGAAGAGGATATGCCTTATCTACCAGATGGTACGCCGATTGATATCATGTTAAATCCATTAGGGGTTCCATCTCGTATGAATATCGGTCAGGTGCTAGAGCTACACTTAGGTATGGCTGCGCGTAAACTAGGTATTCATGTTGCATCTCCGGTATTTGATGGTGCGAACGAGGAAGATGTTTGGGGTACGATTGAAGAAGCGGGTATGGCACGCGATGGAAAAACTATTTTGTATGATGGTCGTACAGGTGAACCGTTTGATAACCGTGTATCAGTTGGGATCATGTACATGATCAAACTCGCTCACATGGTTGACGATAAGCTACATGCACGTTCTACTGGACCATACTCTTTAGTAACACAGCAACCACTGGGTGGTAAAGCACAATTTGGTGGACAGCGTTTTGGAGAGATGGAAGTATGGGCACTTGAAGCTTATGGAGCGGCTTATACATTACAAGAAATTTTAACTGTTAAATCCGATGATGTTGTTGGACGTGTGAAGACGTACGAAGCGATTGTTAAAGGGGAAAATGTCCCAGAGCCAGGTGTACCTGAGTCATTCAAGGTACTTATTAAAGAGCTTCAATCGTTAGGTATGGATGTTAAAATGCTTTCAAGCAACGAAGAGGAAATTGAGATGAGAGAGCTTGATGATGAGGACGATCAAACGAGTGAAAAACTCAATTTGAATTTTGAGTCAAGCGAATCGAATGTGTAATTTAAGCTCGGGAGCTAGTATTAGCTAGTTCCCTAAAGCTTTCTCTAATGACACGATTACTTTTGTATCAGGCATGAATATGTGCTCGAATAGACATGGAAACGAAAAGGGAGGTTAGCCCCTTGATAGATGTAAACAACTTCGAATATATGAAAATTGGTCTTGCTTCACCAAATAAAGTCCGCTCTTGGTCAAGAGGGGAAGTTAAGAAGCCTGAAACAATCAACTATCGTACGTTAAAACCGGAAAAGGATGGCCTTTTCTGTGAGCGTATTTTTGGACCAACTAAGGACTGGGAATGTCACTGTGGAAAATACAAACGTGTCCGTTATAAAGGTGTCGTTTGTGACCGCTGTGGTGTAGAAGTAACACGTGCGAAAGTACGTCGTGAACGTATGGGACACATTGAATTAGCTGCTCCTGTATCTCACATTTGGTACTTTAAAGGGATCCCAAGCCGTATGGGCCTTGTTTTAGATATGTCACCTCGTTCACTTGAAGAAGTTATTTACTTTGCTTCTTATGTAGTGACAGACCCAGGTGATACACCCCTTGAGAAAAAACAACTACTTTCTGAAAAAGAATATCGTACATACCGTGATAAATACGGTCGTTCGTTTAATGCACAAATGGGTGCTGAAGCGATTCGTAAGTTGCTTTCCGATATCGACTTAGAAAAAGAAGTTGGATTATTAAAGGAAGAGCTTGTTACAGCACAAGGACAGCGCCGTACACGTGCGGTAAAACGTCTTGAAGTGTTAGAAGCTTTCCGTCACTCTGGTAACGAACCATCTTGGATGATCCTTGATGTTCTTCCGGTTATTCCTCCTGAATTACGTCCAATGGTTCAATTAGATGGTGGTCGTTTTGCGACTTCTGATTTAAATGATCTATATCGTCGTGTGATTAATCGTAACAACCGCTTAAAGCGTCTTCTTGATTTAGGGGCACCGAATATCATTGTTCAAAATGAAAAGCGTATGCTTCAAGAAGCTGTTGATGCACTAATCGATAATGGTCGTCGTGGTCGTCCGGTTACAGGACCAGGAAATCGTCCACTTAAATCTCTTTCTCATATGTTAAAAGGGAAGCAAGGACGTTTCCGTCAAAATCTACTCGGTAAACGTGTTGATTACTCAGGTCGTTCGGTTATCGTTGTAGGACCTAATTTAAAAATGTATCAATGTGGTCTTCCAAAAGAGATGGCGCTTGAGTTATTTAAACCTTTTGTTATGAAGGAGCTTGTATCAAAAGGCCTTGCTCATAACATTAAGAGTGCAAAACGTAAGGTAGAGAAAGTACAACCAGAGGTTTGGGATGTGTTAGAAGAAGTAATCCGTGAACACCCTGTACTTCTAAACCGTGCACCAACTCTTCACCGTCTAGGTATTCAAGCGTTCGAACCAACACTAGTTGAAGGTCGTGCGATCAAGCTTCATCCGCTTGTATGTACAGCTTATAATGCTGACTTTGATGGTGACCAAATGGCGGTACACGTACCTTTATCTGCCGAAGCGCAGGCTGAAGCACGTATTTTAATGCTTGCTGCTCAAAACATTTTGAATCCAAAAGATGGAAAACCTGTTGTTACTCCATCACAGGATATGGTTCTTGGTAACTATTATTTAACGATGGAACGCGATAACGCAAAAGGTCAAGGGAAGATCTTTAAGGATACAAACGAAGCGCTAATCGCATATCAAAACGGATATGTTCATTTGCATTCTCGTATTGCTATTCCTGTTTCTTCATTAAACAAACCAACGTTCCGTGAAGATCAAAATGATAAGTTGTTATTAACGACAGTTGGTAAATTAATCTTCAATGAAATTTTACCTGAGTCGTTCCCATATATTAATGAGCCGACAATGTATAACTTAGAACAAGAAACACCTGAGAAGTATATTGTTCCAAGTACAACAGACGTGAGCAAACATTTTGAAAACAATGAACTTGTTTTGCCGTTTAAGAAAGGTTTCTTAGGAAACGTTATCGCTGAAGTCTTTAAGAAATTTGCGATTGCAGAAACATCAAAAATGTTAGACCGAATGAAAGAATTAGGATTTAAATATTCTACAAGAGCTGGTATTACGGTTGGGGTTGCTGACATTGTCGTACTAGCAGAGAAGAAAGGAATCCTTGCAGAAGCTGAACAAAAAGTAGAGAAGATTTTAAAGCAATTCCGTCGTGGGTTAATTACGGAGGAAGAGCGTTATGATCGTGTTATCTCAGTTTGGAGTGAGGCGAAGGATGTTATTCAAAATAAACTAATGGGTACACTTGACCGCTCGAACCCAATCTTCATGATGAGTGACTCTGGTGCCCGTGGTAACGCATCTAACTTTACTCAGCTTGCTGGTATGCGTGGTCTAATGGCGAACCCGTCTGGTCGTATTATTGAGTTACCGATTAAGTCAAGTTTCCGTGAGGGTCTTACAGTACTCGAGTACTTTATCTCGACACACGGTGCGCGTAAAGGTCTTGCCGATACAGCCCTTAAGACAGCTGACTCAGGTTACTTAACTCGTCGACTTGTTGACGTTGCTCAAGATGTTATTGTTCGTTCAGATGATTGTGGAACAGACCGAGGTTTAGCTGTTCAAGCAATTAAAGAAGGCAATGAAGTAATTGAGAATTTGTATGACCGTCTTGTTGGTCGTGTGGCATTTAAAACACTTAAGCACCCTGAAACTGGGGAAGTGTTGATTAAGAAGAACGAATTAATACATGAAGACATTGCAAAAACAATTGTTGATGCAGGTGTAGAAGAAGTAACGATTCGTTCTGTATTCACTTGTGATACTAGACACGGTGTGTGTAAGAAGTGTTACGGACGTAACTTAGCAACTGGTAGCGATGTAGAGGTTGGGGAAGCGGTAGGTATTATCGCTGCACAATCTATCGGTGAGCCAGGAACTCAGCTTACAATGCGTACATTCCACACAGGTGGGGTAGCAGGTGACGATATCACTCAAGGTTTACCACGTATTCAAGAGTTATTTGAAGCGCGTAATCCAAAAGGTCAAGCGGTTATTTCTGAAATTGAAGGGGAAGTGATTGACTTCAAAGAAGGAGATAAGCGTGAAGTTACAGTGAAGAGTGAAATGGAAACTAAGAATTATGCGATTCCTTATGGAGCTCGTATGAAAGTTTCTGTTGGTGATTTTGTTGTAGCAGGTCAACCACTTACGGAAGGTTCAATTGATCCAAAAGAACTCTTAAAAGTAAAAGGCATGAACGGTGTACAAGAGTATCTCTTACGTGAAGTACAAAAGGTTTACCGTATGCAAGGGGTTGAAATTGGTGATAAGCACGTAGAAGTAATGGTTCGCCAGATGCTTCGTAAAGTACGTGTCGTTGATGCTGGTGAAACAAATGTATTACCAGGATCGCTTATAGAAATTCAACAGTTTAACGATGAAAACAAGAAGATCCTCCTTGATCAAAAGCGTCCGGCAACAGGTAAGCCAATCTTATTAGGTATTACAAAGGCTTCTCTTGAGACAGATTCATTCTTATCTGCTGCATCATTCCAAGAAACAACTCGTGTGTTAACAGATGCTGCAATTAAAGGTAAGCGCGATGAACTACTTGGCTTAAAAGAGAATGTTATCATTGGTAAGCTTGTACCAGCTGGAACAGGTATGCCAAGATACCGTCATTTAAATATTACTTCTGAATACGATCAAGTAGAAACTGAGACTTCAGAAGAGAAAATCGCTGAGGGTGCACTCACTCACGAGTAATTTTCAAAAAAAGTTGACAGTGTTATGCGAGAGTGGTAATATATCAAAGTGTGCCTGAGAGAAACCTGTTACTTTGGAGGATGAAAGATGTCTTATGATAAAGTTTTACAGGCAAAAGAACTGATTATAGGTACCAAACAAACGCTTAAGGCGCTTGATGATGGTATAGTTTCCGAGGTTTTAATTGCAAAAGATGCGGAATACCGTGTGATATACAAAGTAGAAGCATTAGCTAAGACCAAAGAGATACCACTTTTATATGTCGACTCAATGAAGAAGCTTGGAAAAGCATGTGGAATTGATGTCGGTGCTGCCACTGTTGCTTTAAGGAAATAATATGTTTTTGCCATTCGGTGACATCCGCTTGGCAAAAACTTTCCTTTTGCCTAAAGATGAACCACCAGGACCAGTGGTCTTAAATATTTTGAAGAGAGGAGGAAACAAAATGCCTACAATTAATCAATTAATTCGTAAAGGTCGTGTTGCGAAAGTTAAGAAGTCTGATTCACCAGCTCTTAACAAAGGGTTCAACAGTTTCAAGAAGTCTCAAACTAACCTTTCATCTCCACAAAAACGTGGTGTTTGTACTCGTGTTGGTACAATGACTCCAAAGAAACCGAACTCAGCACTTCGTAAATATGCACGTGTACGTTTAACTAACCAAATCGAGGTAACAGCTTACATCCCAGGGATTGGTCACAACCTTCAAGAGCACAGTGTTGTTCTTATCCGTGGTGGACGTGTAAAGGATTTACCAGGGGTTCGTTATCACATCGTACGTGGAGCGCTTGATACGGCTGGAGTTCAAAACCGTATGCAAGGTCGTTCAAAATATGGAACTAAACGTCCAAAAGATAAAAAGTAATATTAACTAGTATGGAAGGGAGGGTAAATTATGCCTCGTAAAGGACCAGTCGCTCGTCGCGATGTATTACCAGATCCAATTTACAAGTCAAAGCTTGTTACACGTTTAATCAACCGTATTATGGAGGATGGAAAGCGTGGAAAAGCTCAAACAATTCTTTATAATGCATTTGAAATCGTTAAAGAACGTAGCGGAAATGACCCTATGGAAGTTTTCGATCAAGCATTAAAGAACATTATGCCAGTACTTGAGGTTAAAGCACGTCGTGTCGGTGGTGCTAACTATCAAGTGCCAATCGAAGTTAAGCCTGAGCGTCGTACAACATTAGGTCTTCGTTGGTTAGTAAACTATTCACGTCTTCGTGGTGAGAAGACAATGGAAGAGCGTCTAGCTAATGAAATTCTTGATGCTGCGAACAACACAGGTGCTTCTGTTAAGAAGCGTGAAGATACTCACAAGATGGCTGAAGCGAACAAAGCATTCGCTCACTATCGCTGGTAGGATTTATATTAATCTAAATAAAATGTTTTTTATAGGAAGGAGAAATACCCTATGGCAAGAGAGTTCTCCTTAAAAGATACACGTAATATCGGCATCATGGCTCACATCGATGCCGGTAAAACAACAACAACAGAACGTGTTCTTTTCTACACAGGACGTATCCATAAAATTGGTGAAACTCATGAAGGTGCATCTCAAATGGACTGGATGGCACAGGAGCAAGAGCGTGGTATCACAATCACTTCTGCTGCAACAACAGCATCATGGAAAGATCACCGCATTAACATCATCGACACACCTGGACACGTAGACTTCACTGTAGAAGTAGAACGTTCTTTACGTGTATTGGACGGAGCTGTAGCAGTACTTGATGCTCAATCTGGTGTTGAGCCTCAAACAGAAACAGTTTGGCGCCAAGCTACTACTTATGGTGTACCACGTGTCGTATTTGTTAACAAAATGGACAAGACAGGTGCAGATTTCCTTTACTCTTTAGGAACGCTTCGTGATCGTCTACAAGCAAATGCACATGCAATCCAATTACCAATTGGTGCGGAAGACGAGTTTGAAGGAATCATTGACTTAATTGACATGGTTGCTTACTTCTACGAAGATGATCTTGGTACTCGTACAGAAGCGAAAGAAATTCCTGCTGAGTACAAAGATAAAGCTCAAGAACTACACGAACAACTTGTTGAAGCTGTAGCTGAGCTTGATGAAGAGTTAATGATGAAGTATTTAGAAGGTGAAGAATTAACGAAGGAAGAGCTTAAAGCTGCAATCCGTAAAGGTACTTGTAACGTTGAGTTCTACCCAGTAATTTGTGGTTCTGCATTTAAGAACAAAGGTGTTCAACTTATGCTTGATGCTGTTCTTGATTACTTACCATCACCTTTAGATGTACCAGCGATTAAAGGTATCGTTCCTGAAACTGAGGAAGAAGTAACTCGTGAATCTAGCGATGAAGGTCCGTTCTCTGCTTTAGCATTTAAAGTTATGACTGACCCTTATGTTGGTAAACTTACATTCTTCCGTGTGTACTCTGGTACATTAAATTCAGGTTCTTATGTTAAGAACTCTACGAAAGACAAGCGTGAGCGTGTTGGACGTATTCTACAAATGCATGCGAACTCTCGTGAAGAGATCTCAACAGTTTATGCTGGGGATATCGCTGCTGCAGTAGGTTTGAAAGATACAACAACTGGTGATACTCTATGTGATGAAAAGAATCTTGTTATTCTAGAATCTATGGATTTCCCAGAGCCAGTTATCTCATTATCAGTTGAGCCTAAGTCTAAGGCTGACCAAGATAAAATGGGTATGGCTTTAGCGAAGCTTGCTGAAGAGGACCCAACATTCCGTACTGAAACAAACGAAGAAACGGGACAAACAATTATTTCTGGTATGGGTGAGCTTCACCTTGATATCATTGTTGACCGTATGAAGCGTGAGTTTAAAGTGGAAGCTAACGTTGGTGCGCCTCAAGTATCATATCGTGAGACAATCCGTCAAACTGCTCAGGTTGAAGGTAAGTTCGTTCGTCAATCTGGTGGTCGTGGACAATTTGGTCACGTATGGGTTGAGTTCTCTCCAAATGAAGAGGGCGCAGGTTTTGAATTTGAAAATGCAATTGTCGGTGGTTCAGTACCACGTGAGTACATCGGTTCTGTAGAACAAGGCATTGAAGAAGCTCTTGTTAACGGTATGATCGCTGGTTACCCAGTAATTGATATTAAAGCTAAGCTTTATGATGGTTCTTACCATGATGTCGATTCAAGTGAAATGGCGTTTAAGATCGCTGCTTCAATGGCACTGAAAAATGCAAAATCAAAATGTAGCCCAGTTTTACTTGAGCCATTAATGAAAGTTGAAATTGTTGTACCTGAAGAGTACATGGGAGATGTAATGGGTGACGTTACAGCTCGTCGTGGACGCGTAGAAGGTATGGAAGCTCGCGGTAACGCTCAAATCGTTAAAGCATTTGTTCCACTTGCTGAAATGTTTGGTTATGCGACTTCACTTCGTTCTCGTACGCAAGGTCGCGGAACTTACTCAATGTTCTTTGATCATTATGAGGAAGTACCTAAGAGTGTTGCTGAAGAGATCATCAAGAAACAAACTGGACAATAATTTTTGTTTATAATTGTTTCTAATGTCTTTTTGTTGTAAGCTAAGAAAGGTGTGAATTTCGTAACGATATTTCACCTTTCTTATCCATAAAAATTATTTACATTATACTTATGTTCAATTAAGGGAGGAAATGAATCATGGCTAAAGAAAAATTCGACCGTTCCAAAACGCATGCCAATATCGGTACTATTGGACACGTTGACCACGGTAAAACTACACTTACTGCTGCAATCACAACAGTATTAGCTAAAAGATCTGGTAAAGGTAACGCAATGGCGTATGACGCTATTGATGGTGCTCCAGAAGAGCGTGAGCGTGGAATCACAATCTCAACTGCACACGTTGAGTACGAAACTGACAACCGTCACTATGCACACGTTGACTGCCCAGGACACGCTGACTATGTTAAAAACATGATCACTGGTGCTGCTCAAATGGACGGAGGAATCCTAGTAGTATCTGCTGCTGATGGTCCAATGCCACAAACTCGTGAGCACATCCTATTATCTCGTCAAGTAGGTGTACCTTACCTAGTTGTATTCTTAAACAAATGTGACATGGTAGATGACGAAGAGCTACTTGAATTAGTAGAAATGGAAGTTCGCGACCTACTTTCTGAGTACGATTTCCCTGGTGATGACGTACCAGTTATCCAAGGTTCTGCTCTTAAAGCTCTTGAAGGAGATGCTGAGTGGGAAGAAAAAATCATCGAGCTTATGGCTGCAGTTGATGACTACATCCCAACTCCTGAGCGTGACAAAGAGAAGCCTTTCATGATGCCAGTTGAGGATGTATTCTCAATCACTGGTCGTGGTACAGTTGCTACTGGTCGTGTTGAGCGTGGACAACTTAACGTTGGTGACACTATCGACATCATCGGTATCACTGAAGAGCCAAAATCAACTACTTGTACTGGAGTAGAAATGTTCCGTAAGCTTCTTGACTATGCTGAAGCTGGAGATAACATTGGTGCACTTCTTCGTGGGGTTGCTCGTGATGAAGTACAACGTGGTCAAGTACTTGCTAAGCCAGGTACAATCACTCCACACACAAACTTCAAAGCTGAAGTTTACGTTCTTTCTAAAGAAGAGGGTGGACGTCACACTCCATTCTTCACTAACTACCGTCCTCAGTTCTACTTCCGTACAACTGACGTAACTGGAATCGTTCAACTTCCAGAAGGCGTTGAGATGGTAATGCCTGGTGACAATATCGAGATGACTGTTGAGCTTATCGCTCCAATCGCTATCGAAGAAGGTACCAAGTTCTCTATCCGTGAGGGTGGACGTACTGTTGGTGCCGGTGTTGTTGCATCAATTCAAAAGTAATTACATGTTTAAAAACACCTTGGATTTCCAAGGTGTTTTTTTATGCTTAAATTAGCCTTATTTCAATTAGGAGGTTTTCACTTTATTAATACGCTCTTTAAACAGAAAAATCATACAAATTGGAGCTAGTAATGTAACTAAACCAATCGCAGTAAAGGCTATTCCCCATGAATAGTAATCTAAGATTACCCCAAAGATTAAAGGTGCAAAGATTGTTGCACTAAATCCTAATACAGATTGTATACCTAATGCGATTCCTAATAATTCAGGATCTGTCACTTCACTAATCGCTGTATTATAAATAGGGGAATCAGCAACAATCGTAAATCCATATATGAAAGCAACTACTAACATAATAACTATAGGAACAAACGTTAGCCAACCAATAACTAGTGAGCACGTTATACTAATAAGAAGAAACGCAGTTGCCGTTTGACCTCGTCCAAACGTATCTGAAATCCTTCCACCTAAGTATGTAGCAATCCCACCAACAATAATAATTAACGCACCGGTTGTATTGCCTAACTGTAGTGCGGTTTCACCTTCATACCCTTGATTATTGAAATAAAAGACGAAAAAGGGGCCGATCCACGACCACATTGCATATAGTTCCCAGCAGTGTCCGGTGTACCCTCCATTAATAAGTAGGTTCTTCCTCTTAAACACACTTCTTAATTTAGTTAGTGTCAAAGTATGTCCTTCTATTCTAATAGATGATGGTATTCGAATAGAAAGAATAAGTATCGCAGCAAAAATACTTAAAAGTGATGTTAAAAGAATAACACCTTGCCAGCCTATCCAATTAATGAATAAACCCGATATAAGAAGCGAACTACCAGAGCCAACAACTAAAGAGCCAACATAAATGCCGAGTGCTCGTCCGCGTTTTTTAGTTGGGAATAATTCAGCTACAATCTTCATGCCTGGAACATAAATGCCGGCAACACCTATGCCAGATAACGTTCTAAGTATCAGTGCAGACCAAAAGCCGTTTGCAAACAGGGCAAATACAACACCAGAGACTCCTGCGAGAAAGGCACCAACTACAAATGAATATTTAGGATTGTAAGCAGTTATTAAAAAGCTATAAAAGATAATAGCTAAGACATAGCCAATATGAAAGGAAGCTAAAATAAATCCAGACTGACTCGGTGATAACCCCCACTCAAGTTCAATTATGGGAATAATAGAAGAATAGTTAAACCAAACTTGCATAACTAAAAATTGCGCTAGTGATAATAACCATAGTAATCGAACAGAACGTTCCATAAAACCTCCTATAACTATTGCAAATATACTACATAGTTATAGTTTACAACATTTGCTATAGGAAACTTAGCAATACATTGCATAAAGAAGTTGATTTTTAATAAAAAGGGCTATATAATAGTAAAAGTGTGATCAGCGTAGGTTTTCCACTTGCACTGATTTTTATTTTTGTGTATAATGTGGAATGTTGGTCATTGGCAGCGATGATGTGGAAGGTTGCTGACACACCCGGCCCCATTGCCATGGCAGGGTGTAGGAAATTTCCGCGGAGTATGTCTGTTTATAAAATGGACGAAAAAGGAGGGGCTATAATGGCAAAGCAAAAGATTCGCATTCGTTTGAAAGCATATGATCATAGAGTCCTTGATCAATCTGCAGAAAAGATTGTAGAAACAGCAAAACGTTCAGGTGCAAGTGTATCGGGTCCGATTCCGCTACCAACTGAGAAGTCTGTATACACAATCCTTCGTGCGGTTCACAAGTACAAAGATTCTCGTGAACAGTTCGAAATGCGTACTCACAAGCGTCTAATCGACATTGTGAATCCAACACCACAAACTGTGGATGCTTTAATGCGTTTGGATTTACCATCTGGTGTCGATATCGAAATTAAGCTTTAGTACTAACATTTAATTTAACTAATGAGTAATTAACTCATTATTATGATATGAAAAATGGCATAAAAATATGATTTTTATTAGGAGGTGTAACGGATGTCCAAAGGAATCTTAGGTAGAAAAATTGGTATGACTCAAGTATTTGCTGAGAATGGTGAAGTGATCCCGGTAACAGTTATTGAAGCTGAACCAAACGTGGTTCTTCAAAAGAAAACTGCTGACTCTGATGGTTACGAAGCAATCCAAGTTGGATTTGCTGATCAAAAGAAAGCAAACACAAACAAGCCAGCTGAAGGCCATGCTGCGAAAGCTAACACGGCTCCTAAGCGCTTCATCAAGGAAATCCGTAACGTAAATCTTGACGAGTATGAAGTAGGTCAAGAAGTTAAGGTAGATACATTTGCTGAAGGTGATGTAGTAGACGTAACAGGAACATCTAAAGGGAAAGGTTTCCAAGGTGCTATCAAGCGTCATAACCAATCTCGTGGACCGATGTCTCATGGTTCTCGTTATCACCGTCGCCCAGGTTCAATGGGACCAGTTGCTCCAAACCGTGTATTCAAAGGAAAATTACTTCCTGGACGTATGGGTGGAGAAACGATTACAGTTCAAAATCTTGAAATCGTAAAAGTGGATGCAGAACGAAATCTTCTTTTAGTGAAAGGTAACGTACCTGGAGCTAAGAAGAGCTACGTGTCTATCCAAAGTGCGGTTAAAGTAAAATAAAGATTGAAAGAAAGGAGGACACATCATGCCGAAAGTAGCATTATTTAACCAAGCAGGTTCACAAGTTGGAGATATCGAACTAAATGATTCTGTATTTGGTATTGAACCAAACAAAAGTGTGCTTCATGACGCTGTAGTTATGCAACAAGCATCTCTTCGTCAAGGAACACACAAAACAAAAGGACGTTCTGAAGTACGTGGTGGTGGTCGTAAACCATGGCGTCAAAAGGGAACTGGTCGTGCGCGTCAAGGGTCGATCCGTTCACCACAATGGGTAGGTGGTGGTGTAGTATTTGGTCCAACACCAAGAAGCTACAGCTACAAATTACCTAAAAAAGTTCGTCGATTAGCTATCAAATCTGCTCTTTCTAGTAAAGTGCAAGCTGAGGAAATCGTAGTACTTGAGAACTTAGCATTTGATGCGCCAAAGACAAAGGAAATGGCTGCAGTACTTTCTAGCCTATCTGCTGACCGTAAAGCATTAGTAGTAACTGCTGACTACAATGAAGCTGTTGCTCTATCTGCACGTAACTTACCTGGTGTAACATTTGTTACAGCTGATGGTGTAAGTGTGCTTGATGTGCTTAAGCATGATAAGCTTGTTATTACGAAAGACGCCGTTGAAAAGGTAGAGGAGGTGCTTGCGTAATGTCAAACGCTCGTGATATCATTAAGCGCCCTGTGATTACTGAACGTTCAACAGATCTAATGAGTGAAAAGAGATATACGTTCGAAGTTGATGTTCGTGCTAATAAAACTCAAATCAAAGATGCGATCGAAGAAATCTTTGAAGTGAAAGTTGATAAAGTAAACACAATGAACTACAAAGGAAAATCAAAACGTTTTGGTCGTTACACGGGTTACACTGCTCGTCGTAAAAAAGCCATCGTTACATTAACACCTGAGAGCAAAGAACTTGAGTTCTTTGAAGGTGTATAAAAACACTAGCGAAGGAGGGAACTGAAAATGGCGATTAAAAAGTATAAACCAACCAGTGCCGGTCGTCGTGGTATGTCTGTATTAGACTTTGCTGAAATCACAACGGATAAACCGGAAAAATCGTTACTAGCACCTTTACACAAAAAAGGCGGACGTAACAACCAAGGTAAATTAACTGTTCGTCACCAAGGTGGCGGTCATAAACGTCAATACCGTGTTATTGACTTCAAACGTAACAAAGATGGAATTCCAGGACGCGTTGCTACGATCGAATACGATCCAAACCGCTCTGCAAACATCGCACTAATCAACTACGTTGATGGTGAAAAACGTTACATCTTAGCGCCAAAAGGACTTAAAGTTGATATGATGATTGAATCAGGAGCTGAAGCGGATATCAAAGTAGGTAATGCATTACCACTTAAAAATATTCCTGTAGGTACTGTTATCCACAACATCGAGCTTAAGCCAGGTAAAGGTGGACAATTAGTTCGTTCTGCTGGAACTGAAGCACAACTATTAGGTAAAGAAGGCGATTATGTTCTTGTTCGTTTAAACTCTGGTGAGACTCGCTATATCTTAGCTACTTGCAGAGCTACAATCGGTCAAGTTGGTAACCTAGAGCATGAGCTTGTTAATATTGGTAAAGCAGGTCGTTCACGTTGGTTAGGTAAACGTCCAACTGTTCGTGGATCTGTTATGAACCCTAACGATCACCCACACGGTGGTGGTGAAGGTCGCGCACCAATCGGACGTAAGTCTCCAATGTCTCCTTGGGGTAAACCTACTCTTGGATACAAGACTCGTAAGAAGAACAAAGCGTCTGATAAGTATATTGTACGTCGTCGTAAAAAATAACGGGATTGCACTACGGTTCTAACTAGAACCGTGGGTAATCACGAAGGGAGGTTTTCTCATGGGTCGTAGTTTAAAAAAGGGACCTTTTGTCGATGATCATTTGATGAAAAAGGTTGAAGCAATGAACGAAGGAACTGATAAGGACAAACGAGTTATCAAAACTTGGTCTCGTCGCTCAACAATTTTCCCTGAGTTTATTGGTCACACTATCGCAGTATATGATGGCCGTAAACACGTGCCTGTTTACGTTTCTGAGGACATGGTAGGTCACAAACTAGGTGAATTCGCACCAACTCGTACGTATAAAGGTCATGCAGCTGATGATAAGAAAACAAGACGTTAATAGGTAAGTAAGAGAGGAGGTCAATCCTATGCAAGCTAAAGCGGTAGCAAAACAAGTTCGTATTGCTCCTCGTAAAGTTCGTTTAGTTATAGACTTGATTCGTGGAAAGCAAGTTGGTGAAGCTGTAGCAATCCTACGTCACACACCGAAAGCTGCTTCTCCTGTTGTAGAAAAGCTTTTAAACTCTGCAATTGCGAATGCTGAACATAACTATGAAATGGAGCCAAACAACCTTGTAATTAGTGAAGCGTATGTTGATGAGGGTGTTACGTTGAAACGTTTCCGTCCACGTGCGATGGGTCGTGCAAGCCGAATTAACAAACGTACTAGTCATATTACATTAGTTGTAACTGAAAAGAAGGAGGGATAAGACGTGGGTCAAAAAGTTAATCCTACTGGACTTCGAGTTGGCGTTATTAAAGACTGGGAGTCAAAATGGTACGCTGATAAAGATTACGCTGATTTATTACACGAAGACATTAAAATTCGTGAATATGTAGAAAAACGTTTAAAAGATGCATCTGTATCTAAAGTGGAAATCGAACGTGCTGCTAACCGTGTTAACATCACAATTTCTACTGCTAAGCCAGGAATGGTGATCGGAAAAGGCGGTTCAGAAGTTGAAGCGTTACGTAAAGCACTTAATTCATTAACTGGCAAGAGAGTTCACATCAACATCCTTGAAATCAAGCAAGCTGATTTAGATGCGAAACTTGTTGCAGAAAATATTGCTCGTCAATTAGAAAATCGTATTTCGTTCCGTCGTGCGATGAAACAAGCAATCCAACGTACAATGCGTTCTGGTGCTAAGGGTATTAAAACTCAAGTATCTGGTCGTCTTGGTGGTGCTGATATCGCTCGTGCAGAACATTACAGTGAGGGAACTGTTCCACTTCACACACTTCGCGCTGATATCGATTATGGTACAGCTGAAGCTGATACAACGTACGGTAAACTAGGTATCAAAATCTGGATTTATCGTGGTGAAGTCCTTCCAACGAAAGGAACGAAAAAAGAGGAAGGAGGCAACTAATTATGTTAATGCCTAAACGTGTTAAATATCGTCGCGAACACCGTGGAAACATGCGCGGTCGTGCGAAAGGCGGTACTGAAGTGCATTTTGGTGAGTATGGTTTACAATCTCTAGAAGCTTCTTGGATTACAAACCGTCAAATCGAATCTGCTCGTATTGCAATGACTCGTTATATGAAGCGTGGTGGTAAGGTTTGGATTAAGATTTTCCCATCTAAGCCATACACTGCTAAGCCGTTAGAAGTTCGAATGGGTTCTGGTAAAGGTGCTCCTGAAGGTTGGGTAGCAGTTGTCAAGCCTGGAAAGATTATGTTTGAAATCTCTGGTGTTTCAGAAGAAGTTGCTCGTGAAGCATTACGTCTTGCTTCTCATAAATTACCGGTTAAATGTAAGTTTGTAAAACGCGAAGAAGTGGGTGGTGACGCAAATGAAAGCTAATGATATTCGTAACTTAACCACTGCTGAAATAGAGCAAAAAACGAAATCACTTAAAGAAGAGTTGTTCAACCTTCGCTTTCAACTAGCGACTGGACAATTAGATAATCCAGCCCGTATTCGTGAAGTTCGTAAAGCAATCGCTCGTGCAAAAACAGTTTTGCGTGAACGTGAGCTTGGAATTAACAACGGCTAAAAAGGAGGTTTGCTTAAATGGAACGCAACCAACGTAAAGTTTACAGAGGACGTGTTGTTTCTGACAAAATGGACAAAACAATCACAGTACTTGTTGAAACTTACAAAAAAGATCGTCTATACGGAAAGCGTGTAAAGTACTCAAAGAAGTTTAAAGCTCATGATGAGAACAATAGCGCAAAAACTGGCGATATCGTAGAAATTATGGAAACTCGTCCGCTTTCTAAAGACAAACGTTTCCGCTTAGTACAGATCGTAGAAGAAGCGGTTATTATCTAATAGAATACTGGTTTCGAAGGGAGGTAAGTTTGTATGATTCAACAAGAATCCCGTTTAAAAGTTGCAGATAACTCTGGTGCTCGTGAGGTACTTTGTATTAAAGTACTAGGTGGTTCTGGTCGTAAGACAGCTAATATTGGTGATGTTATTGTTTGTTCGGTAAAACAAGCAACACCAGGCGGCGTTGTCAAGAAAGGTGACGTTGTTCGAGCTGTAATCGTACGTACTAAGAGCGGTGCTCGTCGTAATGACGGTTCATACATCAAGTTTGATGAAAATGCTGCTGTAATTATTCGTGATGATAAGAGCCCACGTGGTACTCGTATTTTTGGACCTGTTGCACGTGAACTTCGTGATAACCAATTCATGAAGATTGTGTCTCTTGCTCCGGAAGTTCTTTAATAGAAGATTATTGAAAGGCCCTGTCAAGGAGGTGCGAACATGGCAAATATGCATGTCAAAAAAGGTGATACTGTTAAGGTCATCTCTGGAAAAGACAAAGGGAAACAAGGTGTAATCCTTGAGGCGTTCCCAAAGAAGAACCGTGTACTTGTTGAAGGTGTAAACATCGTGAAGAAGCATGCTAAACCTTCTCAAGATAACCCACAAGGTGGAATCTTGAACCAAGAAGCACCAATTCATTCTTCTAACGTTATGCCTATCGACCCTAAGTCTGGTGAACCTACACGTGTAGGTCATAAGGTAGAGAACGGTAAAAAGGTACGTATTGCTAAGAAGTCTGGCGAATCTTTAGATAAGTAAGTCAGTGTGTGAAAGGAGGTCAATCGTATGAGTCGATTAAAAGAAAAGTATACAAGTGAAATTGTTCCTTCTCTAGTAGAGAAGTTTAACTATTCATCTGTTATGGGTGTTCCAAAGCTTGAGAAAATCGTTGTTAACATGGGTGTTGGTGACGCAGTATCAAATGCTAAGGCACTTGACAAAGCAGTTGAAGAATTATCTGAAATTACAGGTCAAAAACCTTTAGTTACTAAGGCGAAAAAATCAATTGCGGGATTCAAACTACGTGAAGGTATGCCTATCGGCGCGAAAGTAACACTTCGTGGAGAGCGTATGTATGATTTCCTTGATAAATTAATCTCTGTATCACTGCCACGTGTACGTGACTTCCGCGGTGTTTCTAAAAAAGCATTCGACGGTCGTGGAAACTACACTTTAGGTGTGAAAGAGCAATTGATCTTCCCTGAAATTGATTACGATAAAGTGGATAAAGTTCGTGGTATGGATGTTGTTATTGTAACAACAGCTAACACGGATGAAGAAGCTCGTGAACTTTTAACACAAATGGGAATGCCATTTCAAAAATAATCGAAGTCGTTTCGAAGAGGAGGGAAAACGTTGGCGAAGAAATCAATGATTGCAAAGCAAAAACGCACACAGAAGTATAAAGTACAAGAATATACACGCTGTGAACGTTGCGGTCGTCCTCATTCAGTATTACGTAAGTTTAAACTTTGCAGAATTTGCTTCAGAGAACTTGCTCACAAAGGGCAAATTCCTGGTGTGAAAAAAGCTAGTTGGTAATCCCAAGAACGGGAAGGAGGTAAATAATATGGTCATGACAGATCCAATTGCAGATATGCTTACTCGCATTCGTAATGCTAACACGGTTCATCACGAGAAGCTTGAACTACCTGCTTCTAAGGTGAAGAAAGAAATCGCTGAAATCCTTAAGCGTGAAGGTTTCATTCGTGATTTTGAATATATCGAAGATAACAAGCAAGGTGTAATCCGCATCTTCTTAAAATATGGTGCTACAAATGAGCGTGTAATTACTGGACTTAAGCGTATTAGTAAACCAGGACTTCGCGTTTATGCGAAAGCTGGCGAACTTCCACGTGTACTAGGTGGTCTTGGTATCGCATTAGTTTCAACATCTAAAGGCGTAATGACAGACAAGGATGCGCGTCAACAACAAATTGGTGGCGAAGTTTTAGCTTACGTTTGGTAAGACAATCCTTGAATTGAACGGAGGTGCAAAAGAATGTCTCGTATTGGTAAAAAGCCAGTAGAAGTCCCTAGTGGAGTTACTATCACGCTTGATGGTACGTTATTGACTGTAAAAGGTCCTAAAGGCGAACTTAAGCGTAATCTTCACGAAGATATGAAAATCAATATCGAAGAAAATCAAGTAACAGTTGAGCGTCCTTCTGATAATAAGGAGCACCGTGCACTTCACGGTACAACTCGTAGCTTGATCAACAACATGGTTGAAGGTGTAACAAAAGGTTTCGAACGTTCACTTGAACTTGTCGGTGTCGGTTACCGTGCTACTAAGTCAGGTCAGAAACTAGTTCTTAACGTTGGTTACTCTCACCCAGTTGAGATCGTACCTGAAGAGGGTATCGAGGTTGAAGTTCCTTCTAACACGAAGGTAACTGTAAAAGGAATTGACAAAGAGCGTGTAGGTGCACTTGCATCTAACATCCGTTCTGTACGTCTACCTGAGCCTTATAAAGGAAAAGGTATTCGTTACGAAGGCGAATATATTCGTCGTAAAGAAGGTAAGACTGGTAAATAATCACTAACTCACGGAAAGGAATGACGTTCAATGATTACGAAGCGTAATAAAAACGTAGCTCGTAAGAAGCGACATGCACATGTTCGTCGTGCGATTACAGGAACACCTGAACGTCCTCGTCTAAATGTTTTCCGTTCATCTAAACATATTTACGCTCAGCTTATTGATGACGTAAATGGTGTTACACTTGCTTCTGCATCTACTCTTGATTCAGAGGTAGCTGCAGATGCGACGAAAACTGATGCGGCAAAGCTTGTAGGTGAACTCGTTGCGAAACGCGCGATTGAAAATGGACATAAAGTAGTTGTATTTGACCGTGGTGGTTATTTATATCACGGACGTGTTGCAACACTTGCAGAAGCAGCTCGCGAAGCTGGCTTGCAATTCTAAGAAAAAAAGGAGGGAAAACGAATGCGTCGTATTGACCCTAATACGTTGGAACTTGAAGAAAAAGTAGTAGCTGTCAATCGTGTAGCTAAAGTAGTTAAAGGTGGACGTCGTTTCCGCTTTGCTGCATTAGTTGTAGTTGGCGATAAAAATGGCCACGTTGGATTCGGTATGGGTAAAGCTCAAGAAGTTCCGGAAGCGATCCGTAAGGCTGTAGAAGATGCAAAGAAAAATCTTATTGAAGTACCTGTTGTAGGCACGACAATCCCTCATGAGATTGTTGGACATTTTGGTGCAGGACGTGTCCTACTTAAAAATGCTTCTGAAGGTACAGGAATTATCGCTGGTGGACCAGTACGTGCGGTGCTAGAGTTAGCTGGTATCGGTGATATTCTTTCAAAATCTCTTGGTTCAAATAACCCGATCAACATGGTTCGTGCAACTATGGAAGGTCTTAAAGGTTTAAAACGTGCTGAAGAGGTTGCTAAACTTCGCGGCAAATCCGTGGAAGAACTGTTAGGATAAGGAGGGAAAGTAAATGGCTAAGAAATTAGAAATTACCCTCACTCGTAGTCTTATCGGGCGCCCGGAAGACCAACGCGTTACTGTGAATACTCTTGGTTTACGTAAGATGCACCAAACAGTAGTTCAACAAGATAACGCTGCGATTCGCGGTATGGTAAACAAGGTATCTCACCTTTTAACTGTAAAAGAAATCGAAGCTTAATTGATAATATTTAAATACGAGGAGGTGTCGACATGAAACTTCATGAGTTGAAACCTGCAGAAGGATCACGTAAAGTTCGTAACCGTGTAGGTCGCGGAATCGGTTCTGGAAACGGTAAGACAGCAGGAAAAGGACATAAAGGACAAAACGCTCGTTCGGGCGGTGGAGTACGTCCTGGTTTTGAGGGTGGTCAAAACCCTTTATACCGTCGTCTACCGAAACGTGGGTTCACAAACCCAACTCGTAAGGAGTACACAGTAGTTAACCTTGATACACTTAATCGCTTTGATGCGGGTACTGAGGTAACACCTGAACTTCTTATTGAATCGGGTACAGTGAAAAACGTAAAGGTTGGTATCAAGGTTCTAGGTAATGGAAATCTTGAGAAAAACTTAACTGTTAAAGCACATAAGTTCTCAGCGTCTGCAGTAGAAGCGATCGAAGCTGCTGGCGGTAAAACTGAGGTGATTTAATGTTCCGGACTATCTCCAACATTATGCGCGTGGGTGATTTACGCCAAAAGGTGATTTTCACCCTCCTTATGCTCATTGTCTTTCGTATCGGAAGTTTTATTCCTGTTCCAGGAGCGAACAAGGATGTACTGAATTTTCACGATCAAGCGAATGCATTTGGGTTTTTGAATACGTTTGGTGGTGGAGCTTTAGGGAACTTTTCGATTTTCGCAATGGGTATTATGCCATATATCACTGCATCGATTGTTGTGCAGTTATTACAAATGGATGTCGTACCTAAATTTGCTGAATGGGCGAAAGAAGGGGAAGCTGGTCGACGTAAATTAGCTCAGTTTACCCGTTATGGAACAATCGTGTTAGGTTTTATTCAAGCATTAGGAATGTCTATTGGTTTTAACTCCTTATTTCCAGGTTTAATTCCTAATCCTAGTGTTCCAACTTATCTTTTTATTGCTTTAGTGTTAACAGCAGGTACTGCTTTCTTAATGTGGTTAGGCGAACAGATTACAGCTAAGGGTGTAGGTAACGGAATTTCAATTATAATCTTTGCAGGTATTGCTGCTGGGATTCCTAATGGAATTAACCAAATCTACGCTACTCAAATTGAAGGTGCTGGAGAGCAACTTTTCCTAAGTGTTGTTACCGTCCTTCTTATTGCACTTGCTGTATTAGCAATCGTCGTGGTTGTTATCTTCGTTCAACAAGCATTAAGGAAAGTACCAGTGCAATACGCTAAGCGTCTAGTAGGGCGTAGTCCTGTAGGCGGCCAGTCTACACATTTACCGTTAAAAGTAAATGCTGCAGGTGTTATTCCGGTTATCTTTGCACTTTCTTTGTTTATCTTTCCACCAACCGTTGCTGGCTTCTTTGGAACTGATAATCAGATTGCTGCATGGGTAACAAGAGTTTTTGATTATACTCAACCAATTGGTATGGTCGTTTATGCACTTCTTATCATTGGATTTACGTATTTCTATACGTTTATCCAAGTTAATCCGGAAAAAATGGCTGACAACCTCAAAAAGCAAGGTGGGTATATCCCAGGCATTCGTCCCGGTAAGACAACACAGACTTACTTAACACGTATTTTATATCGATTAACGTTTGTTGGTGCACTCTTTCTTGCTATTGTTTCCATTATTCCTGTATTCTTCACTAGATTGATGGATTTACCACCTGCTGTACAGATTGGTGGTACTGGATTATTAATCGTTGTTGGTGTAGCATTAGACACGATGAAGCAAATTGAAAGTCAGCTAATTAAACGTTCATATAAAGGGTTTATTAAGTAATAAGGGGATCTGGGAAGTAAGTTTTCTTCCCGTTCGCCTTCTGTTGTTAAATCGGAGCGATGGAGGGAGATTGGAATGAATCTAATTTTAATGGGACTACCTGGTGCTGGTAAAGGCACACAAGCTGAGAGAATTGTTAAGGAGTACGGAATTCCTCATATTTCTACGGGCGATATGTTTCGCGCTGCGATTAAGGGTGAAACCGAACTTGGGTTAAAAGCTAAATCTTTCATGGATGCTGGCGAACTTGTACCTGATGAAGTAACTATCGGGATTGTAAGAGATCGTTTAGCAGAAGAAGACTGCCAAAATGGCTTCTTGTTAGACGGATTTCCACGTACAGTTGCTCAAGCAGAAGCGTTAGAAGAGTTATTAGAATCTCTTGGACGTAAGATTGATTTTGTCTTAAACGTTGATGTTCCTGAACAACTTTTAATGGATCGTTTAACTGGGCGTCGTGTTTCTCCTACTTCTGGTAGAACTTATCATGTCATTTTCAATCCACCTAAAGTGGAAGGGATTTGTGATGTTGACGGAAAAGAATTAGTTCAACGTGATGATGACAAGCCAGAAACAGTGAAAAAGCGTCTTGAAGTAAACCAAAAGCAAGCAAAGCCTTTAGTAGATTTCTACACAGAAAAAGGCTACCTGCGTGATATAAATGGTGATCAAGATATAGATAAAGTATTTGAGGATATTGATCAGCTGTTGAAAGGACTTCATGCATGATCATTTGTAAGACGGAAAGAGAAATTGAAATCATGCGCGAAGCTGGAAAGATTGTTGCTTTAACGCATCAAGCGTTAAAAGAACATATTCAGCCTGGCATATCTACAAAAGAGTTGGATGAGATTGCTGAAAAGTTGATTCGATCACACGGAGCAACTCCCTCATTCAAAGGTTATAATGGGTTTACAGGCAGCATCTGTGCTTCGGTAAATGAGGAACTAGTACACGGTATTCCTGGGAAGAGAGTGCTTAAAGATGGAGATGTCATTAGCGTTGACATCGGAGCTTATTATAATGGTTATCACGGTGATTCAGCATGGACATATGCAGTAGGCGAGATTTCTAAAAAAAATCAAGAACTGTTAGATGTTACAGAAGCTTCTCTTTTTAAAGGTTTAGAGTTTGCTAAACCAGGGAATCGACTGTCAGATATCTCACATGCGATTCAATCGTATGCAGAACCATTAGGATATTCGATTGTTCGTGAGTATGTTGGACACGGTGTTGGGCAAGACTTGCATGAGGACCCTCAAATTCCTCATTATGGTCCGCCAGGCAAGGGTCCAAGACTCAAACCAGGAATGGTTTTGGCTATTGAACCGATGATTAATGCTGGTACACGCTATGTACGTACTCTTTCTGATAACTGGACAGTTGTGACTGTTGACGGAAAGAATTGCGCACACTTTGAGCATACAATTGCTATTACGGATTCAGGTTTTGAAATCTTAACGAAAGCTTAAATGTAGGTGATGATGTCTATGCAAGACTCTGGTTCTTCTCCGGAGATTGGTCAGATCGTTTTGATTACGAAAGGACGTGATCAAGGTCAGTTAGGGGTTATCGTTGAACTAATTGATGATCGCTTTGTGAAAATTGCAGATGGCGACAGACGAAAAGTTGACCGAATGAAGAAAAAGAACATGAATCACCTAGAGTTACTTGATTACATTGCTGATGAAGTGAAGAACAGTTTTGTTGAAACAGGACGTGTTACTAATGGAAAGTTACGTTATGCGATAACGAATTTCTTAGAGCATCATTCTGATTTACTGAAGGAAGGAGAGTGAGCCCATGGCTAAAGAAGATGTTATTGAGGTAGAAGGTACAGTAATTGAACCTCTTCCAAATGCAATGTTTCGTGTTGAATTAGAAAATGGTCATAAGATTCTTGCCCACGTTTCTGGAAAGATTCGTATGCATTTCATTCGAATTCTACCTGGTGATAAGGTGACTGTCGAACTATCTCCTTATGATTTAACACGTGGACGAATCACATATCGATACAAATAATACGTTGCGAGAGCGACTAGCATGATAATCATTGATTGTCCTGCTTAAATCTGATTAGTTGTAATCAGAGCACTCCGTACCATATAGGAGGTAAAAAAAATGAAGGTAAGACCATCAGTCAAGCCTATTTGTGAAAAGTGTAAAGTTATCCGTCGTAAAGGGACGGTAATGGTTATTTGTGAAAACCCTAAGCATAAGCAAAAACAAGGCTAATTAACAAGGAGGTGCTGCACATGGCACGTGTTGCAGGCGTCGATATTCCTCGTGATAAACGCGTAGTAATTTCACTTACGTATGTATACGGGATCGGCAAAGCTAAGTCGTCTGAAATTCTAGCGAAAGCAGGTGTATCTGAAGATACTCGCGTTCGTGATTTAACAGAAGAAGAATTAGGACGCATTCGTGAAGCAGTTGAAGGCTACAGAGTAGAAGGTGACCTTCGTCGTGAAGTTTCACTAAACATTAAACGTCTAATTGAAATTGGTTCATATCGTGGTATTCGCCACCGTCGTGGTTTACCTGTTCGTGGACAAAATTCTAAAAACAATGCTCGTACGCGTAAAGGTCCTCGTCGTACAGTAGCAAATAAGAAAAAGTAGTAAAGGAGGTCGCATAAAAAATGGCTAAGAAAACGAATACTCGTCCAAAGCGTCGTCAACGTAAAAATGTTGAAGCTGGAGTTGCTCACATTCGTTCAACATTCAACAATACGATCGTGACAATTACAGATACGCATGGTAATACAATTTCTTGGGCTAGTGCTGGTGGATTAGGATTCAAAGGTTCTCGTAAGTCAACTCCATTCGCTGCTCAAATGGCAGCTGAAACTGCTGGTAAAACAGCAATGGAGCATGGCATGAAGACTATCGAGGTTTCTGTTAAGGGACCTGGTGCTGGTCGTGAAGCGGCAATCCGTTCTTTACAAGCTGTTGGACTTGAAGTTAACATGATCAAAGATGTTACTCCAGTACCTCACAACGGTTGTCGCCCACCAAAACGTCGTAGAGTATAACGGAAAAAATCTTTGTATAGATTTTCCTGACTTTGTCAATACTGGATAGAGCGATAACAGTCCTGTTGGCAAAATTGGTGTAAGCTTAGGAATTGCCTGCTGGTTATCCGGTAAGGCAATCCTTGCAGTCTACCGGAGTTCGACGTTTTGAAGGAGGGTTTGTTTAATGATAGAAATTGAGAAGCCAAATATTGAAGCGGTTGAAGTAAGTGAAGACGCAAAGTATGGGAAGTTTGTGATAGAACCATTAGAACGTGGGTATGGTACTACGCTAGGTAACTCCTTACGTCGTATTCTTCTCTCCTCTTTACCAGGCGCTGCTGTAACATCTGTTCAAATTGATTCTGTATTACATGAATTCTCTACAATCGAAGGTGTTGTAGAAGATGTAACGACAATCATTTTGAATCTAAAGAAGCTTGCTCTTAAAATCTATTCTGATGAAGAGAAGACCCTTGAAATCGACATCCAAGGTGAGGGTGTCGTAACAGCAAATGATTTAACACATGACAGTGATGTGGAAGTTCTAAATCCTGATCTGCACATTGCAACACTTGCACAAGGTGCACATCTTCGTATGAGACTTGTAGCAAAACGTGGTCGTGGTTATGTTCTTGCTGAGGGCAATAAGAATGACGATCAACCAATTGGAGTACTTCCTATTGATTCGATTTACACACCTGTTTCACGTGTGAATTATCAAGTTGAGAATACACGCGTCGGTCAAGTAACCAACTATGACAAACTAACTCTTGATGTCTGGACTGACGGAAGCATCCGTCCTGAAGAAGCTGTTTCTTTAGGTGCTAAGATCTTAACTGAGCATTTAAACATTTTTGTTGGAATGACGGACCAAGCACAAAATGCTGAAATTATGGTTGAAAAAGAAGAAGATCAGAAGGAGAAAGTTCTTGAAATGACAATTGAAGAACTTGATCTATCGGTTCGTTCTTATAACTGTTTGAAGCGTGCTGGTATTAATACGGTTCAAGAATTAACTCATAAGTCTGAAGAAGACATGATGAAAGTTCGTAATCTTGGTCGTAAGTCATTAGAAGAAGTTCAAGAGAAGCTTGGAGAGCTAGGACTCGGTCTTCGTAAAGAAGAATAGTACTACCCCTCAACTTTTCTATTACGTTTTATATAGTGTTGCTCGTGCATTCGAGCAGGTAACAAAGGAGGGAAACGAACATGGCATACGCAAAATTAGGTCGTGATAGCGCTGGTCGTAAGGCTCTATTCCGTGATTTAGCAACTGATCTTATCATTAACGAGCGTATCGAAACAACTGAAGCGAAAGCGAAAGAGCTTCGTTCAATCGTTGAGAAAATGATTACACTTGGTAAGCGTGGAGATTTACACGCACGTCGTCAAGCTGCTGCTTTCATCCGTAGAGAAGTAGCAAATGAAGAGACTGGCGAAGACGCTATCCAAAAACTTTTCTCTGATATTGCAACTCGTTATGAAGAGCGTCAAGGTGGTTATACACGTATCCTTAAAATGGGTCCTCGTCGTGGTGACGGTGCACCTATGGTTATTATCGAGCTTGTATAATTGAATTGATACATGAGTGAATAGATGAGGCGACAAAGGGCAAATCAGATCTGAGCACGTATGCTCTGACTCTGGGCCCTTTTTTGTTTGCTCATTTTTCTAAGAGGGTGAAGATGTGTCCGCTTTAATTTCTTTAGATAAAGTCACTTTTCAGTATGAATATGCTAATGATTACGCAATAAAGGATCTTTCTGTCAGTATTGAGGCTAATGAATGGGTAGCTATACTTGGTCGGAATGGATCAGGTAAATCAACCTTTGGTAGGCTTCTAAACGGATTACACCTACCTACGAAAGGTACGGTGATGGTCTCTGGCTTGTCTACTAAAAACGAAAGTGACATTTGGTCAATTCGTAATGTAGTAGGGATGGTTTTTCAAAATCCTGATCATCAATTCGTAGCCACGACCGTAAGAGATGACATAGCTTTTGGGTTAGAAAACTTAGGCGTGAGTCGTGAAATTATGGAAGAGAGAATCACAAAGTACGCCTCACTAGTCGGAATCTCTCATCTTCTTGAAGCTGAACCGCATCGTTTATCTGGTGGTCAAAAACAACGAGTTGCCATTGCAGGGATTATGGCTTTGGAGCCAGAAGTGATTGTCTTTGACGAAGCGACATCCATGCTTGATCCGATTGGCAGAAAAGAAGTGATGGAAACAATTCAAATGCTGCACCAAAGAGGGGTCACGATTATTTCTATTACGCACGACATGGATGAAGCAGTGCTGGCTAGTCGGTTGCTTCTCTTTCATGAGGGTAGGCTGGTATTAGAAGGGCGCCCAGAAGAATTATTTTCTAAAAAAGAAAGATTAAAAGAGTTAGGATTATCTCTTCCTTTTTCGGTTGAATTGCAGCGTGAGCTTGAAGAAGAAGGAATTACTTTACGAAAGACATGCCTGAGTGAAAGTGAGCTGATGAATGAGTTATGGACATTGTATTTAGCGAAGTAGAATTTCGCTATATGAAAGGGACACCTTTTGAAAAGGTAGCGCTCAAAAATTTTTCTGTAACCATTCCGTCAGGCTCATTTACCGCTGTAATCGGCCATACTGGCTCTGGTAAGTCAACGTTTATCCAACATATTAATGGATTGTTACGTCCTAGTGCTGGCTCGGTTAAGGTTGGTAAATATGAGTTGAAAGCTGGCGAGAAGAAAGTAAATTTAAAAGGATTGAGGAAACGTGTAGGGTTAGTTTTTCAATACCCAGAGCATCAACTATTTGAAGAGACGGTAGAAAAAGATATTTGCTTTGGCCCTATTAACTTCGGATTACCTAAAGAGAAGGCAATCAGGCGAGCGAAGGAGCTTCTTCCACTCGTTGGACTAAGAGAAGACATTCTATCAACCTCTCCCTTTCAATTAAGCGGTGGTCAAATGCGCAGAGTTGCGATTGCGGGAGTGCTAGCTGTTCAACCATCGGTGCTTGTGTTAGATGAACCTGCTGCAAGTCTTGATCCAGAGGGCCGGGATCAAATGATGAAGCTGTTTTATGATTATCATAAAACAAACGAAACAACGACCGTTCTGGTCACCCATCATATGGAGGATGCGGCTAAGTATGCAGATCAAATTATAGTGCTGCATAATGGATCCATTGAAATGGTAGGGGGGCGAGAACTTATTTTTGAGCAAGCGACAAGATTGCATGAAATTGGCCTCGACTTGCCTAAATCTGTCCGTTTTCTCCAAAGCATAAAAGAGAAGTTTGGCTTAGATGAGGTACCTATGCATTTTGATACAAAAGGCACTTCTCATTTCTTAGGAAATTTAATTAAGCATAAAGGGGAGTAGATCAATGTTACAAAATGTCATCATTGGACAATATGTATCTACTTCTTCGATTTTACATCGTCTAGATCCACGGTCAAAGTTAGTTAGTGTTTTTTTATTAGTTCTCATTATCTTTCTTGCGAATAATTGGCTAACAAATATATTAATTATTTTATTTACAATTGGTATGGTAACTTTATCACGTGTACCGCTTTCGTTTATATATAAAGGGATTCGGCCAATTCTTTGGCTAGTTTTGTTCACTTTTATTCTTCATCTCTTTCTAACAAGAGAAGGAGAAGTGCTTTTCCGAATAGGCTTTTTTACTCTTTATGAGGAAGCACTAAGACAAGGGGTTACAATTGCTATTCGTTTAATAACGATTATTTTGCTTACTTCACTCGTAACGCTGACAACAAGGCCGATTGATCTTACAGATGGGCTCGAAAGCTTATTTAGCCCATTAAAGAAAATTCGTTTACCTGCTCATGAGCTAGCTCTTATGATGTCAATCGCTTTACGATTTATTCCAACCTTTATGCAGGAAACGGAAAAAATTATGAAAGCTCAGATGGCAAGGGGAGTTGATTTCACCTCGGGTCCTATTGGTCAACGAATTAAGGCTTTACTGCCGTTATTAGTTCCTTTGTTTATTAGTGCCTTTAATCGGGCGGAGGACTTAGCTCTTGCTATGGAGTCACGTGGCTATCGTGGAGGCGAGGGGCG
The DNA here is from genome assembly GCF_036663575.1 of Halalkalibacter flavus. Classification (NCBI taxonomy): domain Bacteria; kingdom Bacillati; phylum Bacillota; class Bacilli; order Caryophanales; family Bacillaceae; genus Halalkalibacter; species Halalkalibacter flavus. Next base: position 7,901 of record NZ_JAWRVK010000024.1, on the reverse strand, counting down.
TACCAAGTATAGAGTACTTCTTTGGAATTGGAGAGATACAATAGCTTTCCTCTTTTGTGTTAGCTTTGGTATAGTAATCATTTTGTTGCGTTTCATATGAAAGGGAGGATGAAGGTGAAGCGAGTTGCTATATGGGTCACATACGAAGGTACAAGCTTTTCAGGTTATCAAGTGCAGCCTAATAGTCGAACCGTACAGGAAGAAATAGAGAGGGCAGTTTCTCGAATTCATAAGGGCGAACAGATCCGTATTCATTCATCTGGTCGCACAGACACCGGCGTGCATGCAAGAGGACAGGTCGTTCATTTTGATTCAACATTAGCCATCCCTGCTGATCGTTGGCCTAAAGCGTTAAATGCTTGTCTTCCAGATGATATTCGTGTTATAGAAGCTAGTTATGTCGCTTCGGACTTTCATTCTCGCTATCATGCAGTAAAGAAGGAATATCGCTATCGTGTTTTACTTGGGCAAGAAGGCGATGTGTTCAGACGGAATGTAACTTATCATGTACCGTATCAGGTCTCAATCTCACAGATGCAGAAGGCAGCTCAAACGCTTATTGGGACACATAACTTTTCGTCTTTTTGTGCCGCTAATACAAGTGTAGTAGACAAAGTGCGGACGTTATTTGCTATTTCCATTGAGCAAGACCATGATGAACTCGTCTTTAAGTTGGTTGGAAGTGGTTTTTTGTACAACATGGTTCGAATTATTGTGGGAACTTTGTTAGAAATTGGTGCAGGGAAACGAGAAGTGAACGATCTTGCTTCCATTCTTGCTGCAAAAGACAGGACAATTGCAGGAAAAACAGCTCCTGGATCTGGACTATTCCTCTGGAAAGTATCCTACGCAGAGCCTATTTTTAGTGAATTATATTAGTCTTATAAAAAAATCATATAACAACGATGCCTAGTGTAACATTTTGTTGACATTGGGTTTTGAATATTATATGATGTTAGATGGTAATTCCAAAACCCACTAGCCCCGGGTTCGGAATGTTACATTAGACATTGGTTTTAACATTTTAGATTTTATTTTGAAAATACGAAAGTGATCGTTTCTTTAGGAGGGAAATTCATGCGTACAACATATATGGCAAAGCCAAACGAAGTTGAGCGTAAGTGGTATGTAGTAGACGCTGAAGGTCAAACGCTTGGTCGTTTAGCTTCAGAAGTTGCTTCTATCCTACGTGGTAAGAACAAACCAACTTTTACTCCTCACGTTGACACTGGTGATCATGTAATCATCATTAACGCTGAGAAAATTGAACTAACAGGTAACAAATTAAATGACAAGATTTACTACCGTCATACAAATCACCCAGGTGGTTTAAAAGCAACGAAAGCAGCTGATATGCGTGCTAACAAGCCTGAGCGTATGCTTGAGCTTGCAATCAAAGGAATGCTTCCAAAGAACACTCTTGGACGCGCACAAGGCATGAAGCTTCATGTATATGCAGGACCAGAACACAAACATCAAGCTCAAAAACCAGAAGCTTACACGCTTCGTGGTTAATCGATAGGAGGGTATTATTTTGGCACAAGTACAATATTATGGTACAGGTCGCCGTAAGCACTCTGTTGCTCGCGTTCGCCTTTTACCAGGTGATGGCCGTATCGTTATTAACGGTCGCGAATTAGATGAATACTTCAATCTTGAAACTTTAAAGCTTATTGTTAAACAACCACTTGTTGAGGTTGGCGTAGAAGGTCAATACGACGTTCACGTTAATGTAGATGGTGGTGGTTACACAGGACAAGCGGGCGCTATCCGTCATGGTGTTGCTCGTGCTCTACTTCAAGTAGATCCTGACAACCGTCCTGCTCTTAAAACTGCAGGTTTCTTAACTCGTGATGCACGTGCGAAAGAGCGTAAGAAATACGGTCTTAAAGCAGCACGTCGTGCACCTCAGTTCTCAAAACGTTAATATACTTGCGTTTGAAAGGCTCTCATCTGTTTGGATGGGGGTCTTTTTTGTACTTGTTATTTTTTACAAGTAGGATCAATTTCATTGTACAAATTATGTGTAACATTTTAACTCATTAGGATAGTTTATTCGATAAGTGGACTTATTATGTCTGAGGAAGTTGACCAAAGGAAATGCAATGTGTTTATTTCGTAAAGGAGAGAGGATAATTTACTGAAATTAGATAGGTTCTATATTGAATTAATGATTCTAAATTATCAAACACTTGGACAATATCGACAGTATTTCCACTGCATGCTCCTAGTTTTCCTCCTCATACTAATAAGAAAGAAAATGAAATGAAAGGAGCGGAGGGTGATGACCGTAACTTTGCTTTCAGAAAAACGAAGGGAAAAGCAATGGAAATTTGAACGAAGCGTACTTCGAAGTCTTTCGTTGAAAAAGCTTCGAGCGAATGTTGAAGACCATTTTAAGTCTGTTGTCCCTTTTCATTTTCTTTCTCACCCTTTTTTATTAGACCCATGTATGGATATGGCTATTGATGCTTATTTGTTAGGAGCTGAATACGGTAAGTTTGGCTATTTAGGTGAATCCATTGTACACGTAAAGCGAAGATGTGATGATGATGTTACAGAAATAACCCATTGTATTTTTAATCTTCTCCAAGGTTGGTTAATTGAATCTGATTATTTGCTTGATTCCTTACAGGTTGCCACTGAAGCCTTTGTAGATCATTGGTGGACAAAAGGTTTTATTGAAGGAGAGAAAAGATACCGCTTGAGGTTGCATTAATAAATGATATTTTCTTTATAACCATGCATGACTTGCCACTGCTTTAAGAGGAATACAAAGATAGAGAAAAACATGAAGCACTGAAAAAGTTCTTGAAATTACTCAAGGAAGTTGCAATGGCTCCACATGTTGCGCGTCAGCTATGGGAAATCCACTCATAGCTGGCTTTAAAAAATTACAAAGGTTCGGCTCATTGCGTAGAAGGCACTGAAAATGGGGAAACCACCCTTTTTTTAGTGCCTTTAAAAACATACTTTTTGTATTCCTCTTTCATATTCTGTCCCTTGTCCCAATATATATAAATGGACGAGGAGGGATGGTAGTGAATTTGGTAAAGTGGTTAAAAGGTGCGGCCTTTGCTCTAGGTGTAGTCAGTTTGTTATTTATTATTCAATATCAATTTGTAAGTAATGATTCATGGTCTACTTGGAACTTGCCGTTGTCAGGGAAAATCATAGTAGTTGATCCAGGGCATGGAGGAATTGATGGTGGGGCTGTTTCAAAAAGTGGAATTCTTGAAAAGGATGTTACGTTATTAATAAGCGAGCAGCTTAGAGATTATTTACAAGAAGCTGGAGCGCTTGTGTTAATGACGAGGGAAGACGATCATGATTTAGCAAATGCAGATACGAAAAAGGTAAGACAAAGGAAAAATGAAGATTTAAAACGGCGTGCAGAAATTGTAAATGATTCAGATGCTGATATGTTTGTAAGTCTTCATTTAAATGCAATTCCTTCGCCTAGATGGAGTGGTGCACAGACGTTCTATAACCGAGCGATTCCAGAAAACGAGCGCCTAGCTAAACTCGTCCAAGATGAAGTGATTCGTAATTTAGAAAATACGACAAGGCAAGCAAAGCCGATTCACAACGTTTATTTAATAAAACAAGCTTCAATCCCTGGTGTTTTAATTGAAGCTGGGTTTTTATCGAATCCAACGGAAGCGGAGTTACTAAATACAGAGGAATATCAACAGAAGGTTGCAGCATCGATCTATCAAGGGATCTTACGTTATTATACAGATGAAAAAGTTCCGGAATAACAATGTGGAACCGGATTCACGTACTCCTTTACTCCTGTGCTATACTAGGTGTATAACTGGAAAAAGGAAGGTGTCCGTATTGGTATCAGAAGCAGCAGTCATCGAAGCATTAAAGCGAGTAAAAGATCGAGACTTAAATAAAAATCTTGTCGAAACGGGTGGCATCCGCGAAATAAAGGTAAAAGAAGGTAATGTCAGTTTAAAAATTGCTTTGGCAAAAACAGGAACTGCTGAACAAATGGAAGTGCAGCAAGAGATCGTTAATGTTGTAAAGGGAGAAGGAGCTACTTCAGTAGGTCTTAGATTTGAAGAGCTATCAGATGAGGAGCTTCAAAAGTTAGGGGGCGTGAATGAACCTGCTTTTTTAGGTCCTCAAATTTTAGCGCCTAATAGCAAAACAACATTTATTGCCGTAACTAGCGGAAAAGGCGGAGTAGGAAAATCTACGGTTTCAGTGAACCTAGCTACGACGCTTGCCCGTCTAGGTAAAAAAGTGGGAATCATAGATGCTGATATTTACGGTTTTAGTGTACCTGATATGATGGGAATTGAAGAGCGTCCGAAAGTGATTGCCGATCGAATCTATCCTGTTGAGCGTTTCGATGTAAAAGTCATTTCAATGGGATTTTTTGTTGAAGATAATGCTCCTGTTATCTGGAGAGGACCAATGCTTGGAAAGATGTTAAATCAATTCTTTACGGAAGTAGAATGGGGAGATTTAGATTATTTAGTATTAGACTTGCCGCCTGGAACAGGTGATGTAGCATTAGATCTTCATACGATGCTTCCGCATTCAAAAGAGATACTTGTAACTACTCCTCATGCTACAGCGGCATTTGTTGCAGCTCGGGCAGGAACAATGGCGATTAAAACACATCATGAAATTTTAGGTGTTGTTGAAAATATGGCTTACTTTGAAAGTCGTGTAACAGGTGAAAAAGAGTATGTCTTTGGTACGGGTGGAGGCGAAAGGCTAACTGAGGAATTAAAGACTGACTTATTAGGACAAATTCCTTTAGGACAGCCAGAGATTAATAAAGATGACTTTGCTCCATCAGTCTATGCTGCGGATCATCCAATTGGACAAATTTATGAACAGATTTCTAAAAGAGTGATTGAAAAAACAAGCTAAAAAAGCCCAATTTGGGCTTTTTTTGTTGGTTAGTGATTAAGCCGTGTTTAATTTTGTTTCATGGGGGAAGGGTTTATTCAGAAATTAGTTACCCCCTCCACCGCCACCACCTTCTTGACCGCCACCACCGCCTTCAGCAGGCTGGTCTTGTTTTTCCATTTGTTGCTCGGCCACTTTGGTAAGAATTTCATTTATCTTCGCTGTGAAATAAGGGCTCTCAAAAGACTCTGACATGATAGCCATAACTTGTGTACGATACTCCTTGGATTTCATTGTTTCTAAAAAGGCGGCTTCCATTTCTGGATCTTGCAGCACAGTAATCATCATGGTTTGGTATTCAGGATCTTTCATTAAACTTTTAAGCATCTTTTCATTTTCTGTTTGCATGCTTTCTGCGAATGTTTGTGCAAACTCAGGATCTTTCATTACTTCTTGCCAAAAGGTTTTCCCTTCTTCAGACGTAAGCGTTGTTTGTATTGTTTCTTTTACAAAAGCTGTATCCATAACAATTTCTTTTTTTACTTCTTCATCTGCTAAAACTTCTTGAACTGCTTTTTTTCCTTCATCGGTCTGCAGCATATCAACCATCATTTTTTTTGTGGTGTCGTAGTCAGGACTGTTATTGCCGCCACTATTGTCAGCTGCTGCGCAACTAGCTAGAGTTACTAGAAGGAAACTAATTACAATTACAGATAAAGTTTGTCTCATGCTGTGCAGCTCCTTTCGGTCATTTTGTCATTAATTTGAGATATTTGTCACTCAATTATTCATGACAAACAGAGAAGTTCTAGCATTTTTTTTAGGAGATTGTTACAATCATGTAAGCATAATTGAATATTGGGGGATTTGTCTGTGAACAGTCGAAAAGTTGTTTACTTGTTTTTTTCCACTCTTTTAGTTGGTAGTATTAGTGGTGCAATTGTTGGATTTGTATTGGATTTCCACGTATATACAGAAGGTTCGTTTTTGAATTTATTTTTCGGACTAATATGGCTACTTGGTATTTGTGCAGCCTTTAGTCTAATTAGTCAAATGGGTTTCTTTGCGTATTTAACACTTCATCGTTTTGGTCTTGCATTATTTAGATCACAGAAGCTTTGGAATTATGTACAAGTGATTCTTGTCGGTTTTGTTGTGTTCGATTTAATTTATTTCCGATACATTGCGTTTGCTGAACCAGGTGAAACGATCTTTCACTATATGATCATGCCAATCTTGTTACTCATCTACGGACTCTTGGTTGCTTATTTAAAGGCCAAAGATACAAACCAAGGTGCGTTTATCCCTGCTTTATTCTTTATTGTTGTCGTTACCTCTATTGAATGGGTTCCGGCATTAACGGTAAATGACCCTAAATGGTTATGGCTCTATTTTACTCCTTTAATTACAGCAAATACATGGCAGCTCTTAACACTGCATCGTTTGACAAAAAAAGAAAATTAGTAGAATTTAATCGAAAGAGGGCACTCTGTGTTATACAGGGTGCCCTCTTACTTTTTTATTTGATTTCTTCGTTTTCTGATATTGTACTTGCTATTAAATCTTCAACTGTAGTGAAGGAAAATCCTTTGCCTCGAAGTTGATCAATGACAATAGGTAGAGCTTTGTGCGTTTGTTTGACTGAATCAGATGCATGAAACAAAATGACGTCACCAGATCCTGTTTTAGGTACTACTGCATTCACAATCGCATCAACTCCAGGATTTTGGTAGTCTTTTGAGTTAACACTCCAGTGAACAACGCTATAACCTTGTTTATCAGCCAAGTTTAATATACGCTTGTCAAATGAACCATTTGGAGGACGCAAAAGCGTAGGTTTGTCCCCAGTAAGATCAGATAAAATTTGAGTACTCTGATTGATATCTTTTCTTATTTTTTCATCTTCCCAACTTGTATAGTCTTTATATTGATAACCGTGGCTCCCAATTGTGTGGCCTCTTTCTTTAATCTCTTTTACAACATCAGGGTAGCGTTCTGCCCAGGAAGCAGAAACAAAAAAGTTTGCATGATCTACTTCTTTTTGGTCTAGAATGTCTAAAATCGGGCCAATACGATTTTCTCCCCAGCTAATGTTAAACGTTAGCGCTACTTGCTTATCATCAGTCTCGGCCTTATAAAAAGCTTGCGGTCCATCTGGGGTAGAGAAGACGGCTATTTGAGAACGTTCTACATACAGTAAACCAGCCGTAAAAAAGGCAGCGATGATAATTAGTGATAATTGCTTAATTCGTTTGGCATGAAAGATCCAAAAGAAATTCATTTCTTACCCTCCTTGTCCATTGTTATGAACAATCTATGGTGTAAACATAGAAGATATGAATAAAATTGGAACAAATTGAAAACAATTTAAAAGAGTTTCTGAGAGAAGAACTGGAGATCATCAAGTAAAGAGATTGTTAGTCACAATAGTCGAGGTGGTTTAGTGTTAGGGGTTATTTTAAACGAAAAAGAGGTACAAGAAGTAGAATATATGTTAAAAAGAGAGATGGAAGAGTTACTGTTAGACCTATCTGATCCGCGGATTGATGATGTAGTAAAGCGTGCAATGGAGGAAAAGTACCAGATTGTTTTTAAAATCTATAAACGATTCGTACCTCCTAAGGAAACCATGAAATATGTTCTAAACAAACGCAGCACACAGTAATTTTTGTGTGCTGATTCTTATTGTTACGAGTTCGTGTAACTATATCAAAAAGGTGTGACTGTAGGAGATTTTAATTAATTTTCGTTTTAGTGTTGACTTGGTTATAGGCAGATGTTATATTATTTATTGCCGCAAATAGTTCTTAAAAAGTGGAGTTGACCACTGAATCTGTTTGTGTTATAGTAAGACAAGTCGCTAATGAGTGACATTTAGTTCTTTGAAAACTGAACAAAAGCCAAGCGAAATAGAGATATATGATATCTCGTTAATTTCTTAGTGGTTTTTTCAAATCACATAAAGTATCGTTAGCGATACATTTTGAGCTAATCAAACACTTTTATGGAGAGTTTGATCCTGGCTCAGG
>NZ_JAWRVK010000023.1:0-66159 GCF_036663575.1 Halalkalibacter flavus | reverse complement strand
GTCAGTAACTGAAGTTCATTTCCTTTTGAATCAATCACTCTTAGAAGACGAAAGTAGTTCTCCGTGCGGTTTTGAGTTGTACCAATCAACACCATTTGATCGGACAGAACAGTCGAATTCTCGGGTAGTTTAAAATCGTAAACTTCTCGTATGACTGCGTTTTTACGGAGTCTAGATAGAAAAAAGTAACCGTCATCTGTCATACGGTCAAAGCGTTCATAGTCTAGGTAGCCACGGTCAAACACATACATGCATTCCTTGTCATCGACCATGATTTCTAGTTGACCACGATCATGTTCCTTTGCCGTTGTTAGCACAGCCTTTTCAGGATAGGAAATCCCTTTTTCCATAAACACAAGGCGCAAATGTAGCTTTACCCCGGCTTTTGTTTTTCGGAATTGTGCCCACTTATGATTGGTCAAATTGAGTGGCAATGTGCTTGAATCAATGATTTTTAACGGCATGACTAGTTTGGTGTAGTGTGTTTTGGCATGAATTTGTGCAACTAAATCCAGGAAAAGCCTTTGAAATAAATCTGGATTCATGCCATTTAATCGTCGTGATAGCTGAGAAATACTGATCGAATCAAGGTTGATTCCTTTTTGAAGCTGGTCATTGAAAAGACAATCACTCAACGCATGAAGACTTTCAACTTCTTCGAGCTGTGCGTAGAGTAATAATTTTAAAAATGATTCCGTCGTAAGTTTCTTTGTATAGAAATCTAATTTCAATGTTTTCACCTGTTCTTCAAATAGTTGAAGATTTATTGGTGAAAACCATTGTCCAAATGAAGTTTTTCGTGTAATCTTATCCATGCGTATGTTCCTTTATTATTGGATTTGGACGGGATTACCACCTGACTTATCCATTATAAAGGACTTTTTTTATGCAAAAAATATAATAATTGAACATTTTGAGTATTCTTAAGAGTTGGATTAGATTAATGCAACACTAGTGATATCAAGTAATTCTTTAAAAACTGAATTGTAGCTAAGCAAAAGAAGAAGGAACTATATTCATACTTTATTTAAGTTAAATTGATATCAGGTTCAGGGTTAATCATAATAATTGGTGAAGATGCTTTTTTGTCCAATTTAAAATGTAACCTATACAAAAGGGTTATTCAGTTACATAGAGTCTTGGGTAGGATCTATGGGTATAAAAAAAGCGCCTATTAAGACGCTAAAATTGGAGGTGTTAACTTTTGTAGCTAACCTATTAATTATTGTATGTGAGTTTTCCTAAACTGCTTAGGTAAAAGGGACGTGCTAGTAAAAAAAGGCTTATAATAGGGGATATAAATGTTTTAAAACCAAGGTAATAGAAGAATGAGTTGTGAGGTTCTCATTAAAATTCGTTAATTAGCAATATGCTATACGTGACATGGCTTGATGGGGCTCAATTTGAACAAGTACAAATATAAAAAAATATTTTAGGATAGTTAAGAACCGTAATTCTAAGCCGAATAAAAAAACAACTCCTTAAATTCAAGGAGTTGTCTATTGATAAGAAGTTTCTCTTCCTGATCTTAATATAGCAATTCTAGAATCAAAAACAGTGGTTTTCGTGTGACCCTTTTTGATGCTTTTACTACGCATTATTTGCAGGTTGAGCCTGAATTAAAAGAGTAACTTCACCAATACCTTCTACTGTGATTGTTTCTACTAAATCTACAGTTGGACAAGGAATTGTTAAAGGCACACCAAGAACTTCAATAGTAACGAACCCATTCACTTCGGGAAATGCTGCTTCTGCAAATACTGTGATCGGATCGGGAAGTACAACCCCACCTATTGCTGTTATCTGTACAGTAACTAAACAAAATGCTGCTACGCCCATTCGTAAACCTCCTTTCATCCTTTGTGTTATAGATTATGCCTCTTCCCTCATTTTGTCTGGATATTTAAACTAGTAAAAAGGTACAATTCGAGCTGGCTGTAGAGATAAGGTGACCTAGAGCTTTTTTCATTTCTTAGGAGGCAATTTAGTTAGAAAAAGGGCATATTGTAACGGCTTTAAATAGACGGTTCTCGTAAGTTGTTCGTCCTTTATATGCTTAACGAACTTCTTCTGTGTTCTACCGTTTACTTCGATAATCCACGGTTTGCCTAGATGATCGATTCCAAAATCTACACTCATTTCCCCTAAATGACCAAGCTTTCTTTCGATAGCTTTGGCGGTTTGTATACTGACGTCTTCCATGTCTTTTAGATTAGTTGTTGAAAGCAAGTTCTTTCCCTTCTGCATATCATCGATGCTTCTTAACTCAGTAGAGAGATTAGTAAGGTAAGAATCGACCGTCCCCACTCGGCTAAATCCTCCGGAAGTCGTCCATTGACCATGATGATTTTTCTGCACGTACACACGGACATCGTAAATCTTTTGATCGATTCGGTCTAAAGGAATAAACTGTTGAATTAAATACCTCTTATTAGCGATTAGCTTATTTACTCCTCTCACAAAATCATGTTTATTTGTTGTATAAATTTTTGAATGTAATCTGTCATTATTAATTAATTCAAGAAACTCTTTTTTAAAGTCTTGTTTATTTAACGTTTCCATTTCTGTTTCCGTATTTAAGCTCAAACCCTCTTCTTTTAAAGGTGCTAATAAGGATGATAATAATGTCTTGGCTCTTGTACTGCTATTTGATAGATCGAAAAGTCTCTCGATTAATCCATTGACTTCTTTAATAGAATTCTGTTCATTCGTTGTATTTCTTTGTGGGTACACATTAGAGTATAATCTGTAATCATTATTTGTTCGTACAACCAAATAAACACCACGACCTAACTGGCCAATACTTGGTTTGAGGATCAGTTTGTCGTATTTTTCCATTAATGATGATAGGTTGCTTGAGGAATACAGATGAGTTTCTGGTACATTATGACAAGCTGCGCTGTCTTCTAATGCGTTGTGAATTTCCCACTTATCAAATCTGGTTTTACAATTAAATACTCTTCCTATTCCAATAAGCCTTTCTAGCTTGTTAACTGTAGTTCTGTTAGCCGAGTAACATCGGTTGTAGACTGCTTTAGGAAAGGAACATGTTTTCCATTTCCATCTCCCATTTCTGAAAAGAAGTCCGCGAATCTGTTTCTTCGACCATTTAATTCCTCGAGGCCGAAATACTAACAAGTCGACATTTAAATCTTTTGCTCCTTCCAATGCCGTTATAGGCTTTGGATTGTGAACCATAATACCAATTAAAGTTTTTTTCATAGACATCACCTAAAATAGTATATGCGGTCAAGCTATGCCTAGTTTAGTCTATTATCTTGAGGTTTTGTCCAATTTATCACCTCTTAGTAGAATAGACATTTCAAAAAGTATAAAAAGATTAATAAAAAAATTATTAGGATTAAAGAGTAATACGAAAACAAGAGTAGGTATCATCAATAATAATCAAATTTATTAATGAAAATTCTCTTTTTTGAATTGAATTGTAAAACAATTTTAAGAGGTTACCAAAAGGTGAAAAGTGACCTTTTAACACTAAAGTTTAGTTTGACTAGTTAATTTATTTGCAGAGGGGACTAAATCAAAATTATTTAAACTATATTCAATTTCAGCTGTTACTCCTGAAAAAGAATTGACCATTCACTTTTGGAGGCCCCTACTAAGAATAGGACAAATTAATTTCTATATGGTTTTTTTGGGGGAACGTTTACGGGAGTTGAGATCATGCGGACAATTGTGTTCATTGAAACAAATAAATCTGGTTCAAGCAGGGAAGCAATCAATTCAGCAGAACGGAGTGGGCTATTTGACTGTTCTTTTAACAAAAAGAAAGAAGTTTTTGTTGCAACGAAGTGAATTTCCTGATGTGCATCAGATGTATTATGTGAATTGTATCGATATCAAGCACTTAAAGGAGAAGATTGGTTTTCTACAACTATAAGGACATTGTTTTAAAGCCACTTTACGAACAAAATATTAACTATGTTAAGGAAACTGAAGAAACATTTTTCATTCAACAAGATAAAAACAATACAGTTTTAATGAATTCAGCAGAATTTAAAGATTTTATAACTTCCTTAATAAATAACATGACTTACCTTGCACAAGCGTTTATAGAATCAAATACGAAGAGTGGATGGCAACTCATTTGCGATTGCATGTACAAAAAGATGGAGAGGGAAATTGGAACTTAACTGCAATATCTCCTTGTATTGCAAAGCAAGGGTTTGTAGCTAATATTAGCATTGGTGGCTATACCAAGATATTTGAAGATTATTTAAAACAAGAATTTGATGAAGAGTATCATAACATTAAAAGGTAAAGGAATGTGTTAATCTAACGAACTGTATATACAATTCAGCAATCAAAATCGAAAGGTTACAAAATAAACATGAATGTTCTTATGATAAAATTATTATACCAATCATCTTATATAGAAAAGATTTCTCACCACTCAAAGCTTTTGGAAATGTTGGAGATGTGGAAGGTGATTGCTTTGGGTGCTTTTTAGACGAGTATTTTAAAATTGAATTTATTTGCAATACAGCTTGTTGTGGAAAATTATCGTTGTTACGTCCCATTGACGAAAATGGCTGTATAGCAAAATCGATCTGTGAAACGGCTCGTTTAGAGGAAACGGATTATTGTATAGAGGTTAATTTTGATTGCTTTTGTGCTCTCCAACGTTTATCAATGGCGCTAGTAAACCGACCATTAGACGCTATTCACCCTAAATGAATAGAAACAAAAGAGGATAGGAGAGGAAATTCCTCACTATCCTATTCTTATAATGAGACTCTTTTAGAATTTAGAAACTAATCGTTATTATAAGCTTTATACTTCTTAATCGTTCGATACATACGTAAATCACTTAATTTACGAAATCCTCTAATGCCAGGTAAAGAGTTTGCTTCAATGATCCAGACTTTTCCACTTTTATCAACGGCAAGGTCGATTCCCCAAATTGTTCGTTTGGGAAAGGAAGTAGTTAAACTTTTTACAGCGTTTAATGCGACCGAGTCTAAATCGGCAATGAGTTTGTTTACGTTTGAATTTTTAATATTAGACTTTTCAAGAGCTTTTTTCACAGTAACCACACGGGCCCCTTTTTTCAAATTTGTAGTGACCAATCCAGCTCTTGCTATTTTTGCATATTTACCTGTTATTACCCAGTCTGAATTCATTCCTTTTCGCTGAACGATATAACGAAAGTCAATTGGCTTTTTGTTTACACTTGCTAATGGGATGAAGTATTGAACGATGTATGGATGCTTTCCTTTTTTCATTTTGTGTAAATAAAGTTCAAGGTTTTTCCTCTCTTTTATTACCTTCTTATTGCGACCATTATGAACCTCGAATACTTTCTCATTTAATTTGGAAATTTTAATTACATTTTTACCTCCGAAGCCAATTAAAGGTTTGACAATCACTTCTTGATGTTTATGAAGCATTTTCCAAAAAGAAAATTTACTAAATTTATATGTTTCGGGCACGTGCGAGGTTAGGTGCTTATTTTTGATGAAAAGTTGGTTTTTATACAGTTTACTTTCTCGTCGATACCAATACTTTCTACCCAATGTTATATCACCTCAACGCGAGATTTCTTATAATTGATATATGAGGTTTTTATAAAAATGATTGTTTAAATGTCCCTTTTCTTAAACATTAGACCAATACAGGCTGTTTACTGACTTAAGTTTCATCAAAGGAAAGTTTATCTAATGAAAACGTCAAAAGTCCGAGGGTAGAATATTGGGGGGAAATTTCACGTACTGTATTGGGAAGATTTGAAAAGAATAAAAAGCTAAGCTAAGTCCATTCTATTATTGAGGTTAGAGAAAGCTTAACCTCCTAAAACCATATCCCATCAAGTTGATGTTGACATATACAATAGGAGATTTCACGATTCAAGTCACAGGAGATATAAATATCTTTAGTGACAAGTTCTCGTTCGAACCAGATTGTACTATGAAATATGATTCTTGAGTTTAGGTAATGGTACGTTAGAGGAGAAAGTCTATGACTTTCTTCTCTTTTTATGTGTTAAAGAAATAAAAAAAGAAGGGATGACCAACGCAATTGATGGTCATCCCTTCAAACCAAACACCTTACTTTCTTTATTCTCTGCGGCCGTATCGATTATTACGTTCCATAGACACCCCTCGTTTCATTTATGTTATAAATAACATTCTTGAAAATTCTGGAATGTGTACAATAGAATCACCTCAAACATTTGAGAATCGAAAAGCTTTACTAGTAGTACCCTATGCGGTCGTAACGATTATTGTCTTTCACAGACACCCCTCATTTCATTTATGTTATAAATAACACTCTTGAAATTTCTGGATCCTGTTCAACGCTATCACCTCATTAAAGGTTGATAAAATCGTTCACATACTATTTAGTAACTCTCTGCGGCCTTAACGATTATTGTCTTTCACAGACACCTCATTTCATTTTATGTTACAAAGAACATGTTTGAAATATTTGGACTGTGTACAACGCAACCACCTCATTAGAGTTGATCAATCGTCGAATTGATAAGTGGTGAATGGTGTGTGAGAAGCAATAACTGCTCCTCGGTTATTATGATGTCCGCAAAAGAATAAAATATTCTCCTCATTTCAAATTTTTTTCTTACTCCAGTAAAAAGTATGATTTTGTAAGATATGGACAACCTGAAATTGAAGATTGTCATTTAGTTGAAGGGAGAATATGCTATGTCAGAACATTATAATCAAACGGGATTTAACGACATAAAACAAGTAGAGATGTCTGTACTGTCTGCAGAACATATGGTTGGTAAAGCAACAAGAAGTATGGATGAGGAGCAGCTTGAGGCTGCAACAAATGCGTTAAATGATGCGAAAGCGCAGCTTCAAAGAGCCATGGCACATCAAACTGGTGTTGATCAAGCTTTTTTTGAAATGTCGCAAGAGCTGATAGCCAAAGCAGATCATCAACTGAAGGAAGCAAAAGAATAAGTATGAGCAATCAATAAAAGGACGCCCTACTAGGAACGTCCTTTTTCCTTTTTATATATTTTCAGGATGATCAAGTTGTTCGAATTTAGGATTTGAAAAATGTAAATACCCTAAGTCTTCGTCATAGTCAATCGTCATCCCATCCAAATACCAAAAGTCATCTTCAGTTACAAAAAAAGTGATCCCATTTTTTTTGATCTTATATGATGTTGGGGTTGGATCTGCTTTTATTACACCTACAGAAAACCCACCAGATCCGATACCTCCTACTCTTACAAAAAGTCTAAGTGAATCCCCTTGTTTTAGCGGTATTTCCTTTATATATAATGTTACGGCTGAATCTGTAATCGTTACATGCAATGGTTTTCCCTCCTCGTAAAAACAATATCATAGCAGTCGTCATTTTTCTATAATTTGATTTATCGTGCAGGATAAACTTATTCGTATAGCGAAATGACTAAGGATGAATTTAAATATTTGAGTAAAGGTGGGACATCCAAATATGACAGAACAAATACAAAATCTTGAGTCAGAATTTAGGCAGTATGTAAAGAAAATGGAGGACTACGGGCAAGCGCTTGCTCTATTAGCTTGGGATTCACGTACAGGTGCTCCGAAAAAAGGGGTATCACAACGATCAGAAGTGATCGGTACATTGTCATCAGAAGTATTTGCATTGTCCACTTCAGAAGAAATGGGCAATTACTTAAAAGCATTACGCGAGGAAAGTACATATAGTGAGTTATCGGAAATTACAAAGAAGACAGTTGATGAGTGCTATAAGACATATGAACGAAATGCGAAAATCCCGAAAGATGAATTTAAAGAATATGTCATGCTGCAGTCTCAGTCTGAGTCATTGTGGGAAGAGGCAAAAGATAAGGCTGACTTTGAATTGTTCCGTCCCAACTTAGAAAAATTAGTGGAATTCAAAAAGAAATTTGTTGGTTATTGGGGTTACGAAGGTCACCCATATAACACATTGTTAGATGATTATGAGCCAGGTGTGTTTGTTGATACAATTGACAAAGTGTTTGGAGAGTTGCGTGACCAACTGATTCCGTTAGTAAAAGGAGTGATGGAGTCATCTCATCAGCCAAGAACAGATTTTCTCTTCAAGAAATTCCCTAAAGAAAATCAACAAGCATTAAGCCTAGATATTTTAAAAGAAATTGGCTATGATTTTGAAGCTGGTCGTTTAGATGAGACCGTTCATCCGTTTGCAATTGGGATTAATCCTAATGATGTTCGTGTAACGACTAAATACAATGAAAATGATTTTCGTGTAGCGTTATTCGGAACGATACATGAAGGCGGTCATGCTTTATATGAGCAAAATATTTCACAGGAATTAATCGGAACGCCGCTTGCTGATGGAACATCAATGGGAATTCATGAATCGCAATCGCTATTCTGGGAGAAATTCGTTGGGAAGAATTTTGGATTCTGGGAGCGCAACTATGACTTACTAAAGAGCCATTCATCTGGTCAATTTGATAATGTATCATTAGAGAATTTCTATTTTGCTGTGAATCAAGCAAAGCAATCTCTAATCCGAATTGAAAGTGATGAGCTAACTTACTGTTTACATATCATTTTACGTTATGAACTTGAAAAAGCTCTTATGGAAGATAAGATTACGGTTGCTGAACTTCCACAAGCTTGGAACGACAAAATGGAGGAGTATTTAGGTATCCGTCCTTCTCATGATGCCGAGGGTGTTCTTCAGGATGTACATTGGTCGTTTGGGGCATTTGGCTACTTCCCATCATATGCTCTTGGATATATTTATTCAGCCCAAATAAAAGAAGCGATGGAGAAAGATTTACCTAACTTTGATCAATTGGTGAAAGAAGGTGAGTTTGCTCCAATTCGTGAATGGTTAACGAATAAAGTTCACCAACATGGAAAAATGAAAAAACCAGCTGAGATTATTAAAGATATTACAGGTGGAGGCATTGACTCTAAGCCGCTTGTTCGTTACCTGGAAGAAAAATACCGCAGATTATATAAGTTTTAGGTGAAGATGGTTGGATCTTAGCTTTTTTGGCAAGACTATTGACACAATCTTTAGTTGGAGTGAAATAGCGAATGCGTATAGTTGAAATGCATCCAAGGGAAGAGAGTTCAGTAATAGCTTTAGAGACGGATCCACAAACTTATTTTCATGGTGAGGCAAAAATTCTTAGTTTCACATTAGGAGAAAAGAAATATAGCTTCGTTTGTCACCAAGATGGTGTACAAGTAAAGAACAATGAAGTTAAAGCTCTATATGGTCCAGCTATCGTTTGCGGTGAAGCGTTACAAGGACTATCTGAGCAAGAAGCAAGCCTCGTACAGAGATATATGAATGACTATCAGTTTGATTTATCTAATATATCCTTGCATTGAACTAGATTACGTTATGTAAAAGGGATTGAACATGGAGGTGACGAAAAGGGGAATTGAGCCTTTTGAGTCACCTCCTTCTTTTTTGGGTGAAACGAATTGTAGAAATAGATCGTTTTATTATAAAAAGTAGGTAGGTGAAAAGGTGATGTTACCGTTAACGAAAAAGGCATGGATCTCTTTTTTTAGTCCGTATTTTCCCCAAAAAAAGAAGCAAGTCAGTTTAGAATCTTTAGTGAAAGAAAAAGCAAACTTATCAAGCGAAGTATGTAATGTAGAAGACCATTGGTTGTTACTTTGTAATAACATTTACGTTGATATAAGAGAGGCGTCACTATTTGATGAAAATTTACGTGCTATAGAGATTGATCAGATTAAAGAGGGGGATATAGTCGATGTATGGATAGAAGAGAGTGAAGTGATTCGCACGTATCCAGCATTAGCTACCGCTCGTATGGTTAGGACCAAAAGTGACCTGCACTAAAATTGAAAGGAAAAGACACGAAATGAAACGATTATGTTCTGTACTACTAATAATTTCTTTTTTAGCTTTTATTACTGTATTTACCTATATTGGAAGAGGGGAAGTCGTTCCTCTTTATACTGAAGAGATTGAATCTTCTCCACACTAAAACAAAGAACATTCAAGCTTACTTGAAACGCTTTTGTTTAATTAAAAACGGAAGATAGAGGAGAAGAAACATCACCAAAGCAATAACTTCAAGGGAAAGAATATACCAAGGGTATGGTCCTAAGAAGTCAAGAATGCTCGGGTTTTGCGGTTTCCGAGCAAGAAACATATAATTGGCCCCCGTTGCGATATTAATAAAGAGTGCGATAAGGGCAAATAGGTTTAATACAATAAATGATTTAAAGACGGATCTAAGTGTAATGCTTGCTCCTTCTACCCATACCATATATAGGATGGCTAAGATAATAGCAAAATGGGCTATGAAAAAGTGTAGATAGCGAAAGTGAGGAAATGTGTAAAATAATTCAGGTGTGATGAGTGCTTGCAAAGCCCCTGCCAAACCAAAAAAATAAACAATTTCAAATACAAAGCGCCTCTTCGTGATGAGCATAAATATACACAAATAGAGGCTTATTGTACATAGTTGTAAAGGTAAGTTGAACCGAATATCCCAAAGCCCTACAGAAATACTCCATTTTATGATGCTTATTTCAGATAAGATTAAAGTGACAATAAGAATCCAGCGACCATATTTCCTTAAAAAAGGGGAATGCCGGAATAAAAAAAGCAAAAAAACGAGCACAGCGAAAAGAACTAACGTTGTTATATGGACAGGAGAAAGAAAGAGTGCGTCGTTTACATAAGATCCTCGTTCAAATATAGCTGTCACACCACTCCTCCTTTACTAAATAAAGAATGTAGACGTATTAAGTCGGTTTATTAGACGAGTGTAAGGCAGTCGTGCGTTCCTTCTTATTTTGTCTTTGGTCTGTATGGCGAAACCTAGATCGCTTATATTTTTTATATTGGTTAAGGATTTCTTTTTCGGACAATGTATTTTCTTGTAACTCAATTCTATCAATAAACTTAATAAAAAGTTCGGCTGTATTTATCGCATCATCAATCCCTCGGTGTGCTTTCCCTTTTGGTTCGATTCCTGCAATTTTTAAAGCATTTTTTAATCCTAATTGATTGTTTGGGTTTTGAGTTATTAATTTTCCGATCGGCTTTTGGATGTCATTGTAATTTCGTAGCCAATCTAGGTTTATCTTGTTTTGAGCAGCTTGATTAATAAAATGTGCTTTGTCGTCTTTTCCCCATGAACATAAATAATAGTCATCACCAAGCCAGTTAGCAAATTGCCGAATAGCCTCCTCGAATGATACGGCTTTATCTACATCCTCTTCTTTCATTTTAATGAACTTTCTTGTGCTTTTAGAGATATGACCTCGTTTTGGTAAAATATAGAGCTGGAACTGGTCAATGATTTCTTTTTTCCCAAGGTGTACTTTACATGCCCCAATTTCAACGATTTCACTAGGCTGACCTTTTCTAAATCGTTTGATGAGTTCCAGATCAAATATGACGGCTACCAACAAACATCATCCTTTCTTCATTCCTACTTATACTCTGCGCTTCAAAGACTATTTAAATGCAAATCATAGGCAAAGCATTTTCCTTTTATTATTATTGTAGATTGAAATTGATCTTCAGTCTTGTCCAAGCCATTAATTTGTCAAAAGAAGTGGAAGGAAACGCCAGTGCTGTTACAGAAGTAATTCTTATAGCAGTAGGATTATTTAAATAAACGAGACAAGACAAGAGAGGATGAATGATGTGAAAAGTCAGTTTCAAGCATTTGTTTTAGATATAGTAGACGGAAAAACAAAAATGGAAGTAAAGCAGTTATCGACATTTGATTTACATACAGGAAATGTGACGATTCAAGTTCAGTACTCAAGTGTAAATTTTAAAGACGGATTGGCCACGATTCCAAATCAAATTATTCAATCATATCCTCTTATTCCAGGAATAGACTTGGCGGGGACAGTGCTTGAGTCCGAAGATGAACGGTTTTCTGAAGGAGACGAGGTCATTGTAACAAGTTATGAATTAGGGGTTTCTCATCATGGGGGTTTTAGCGAACTAGCACGTGTTCCAGCTGAATGGGTCGTGCCTCTCCCAGAAGGATTAACTCTTAAAGAAGCCATGACCATAGGGACGGCAGGATTTACTGCAGCTTTATCGATTCAACGTTTAGAGGAAAATGGCTTAACTCCTGATCAGGGACCAGTACTTGTAACAGGAGCAACTGGTGGTGTTGGGAGTCTTGCTGTAGATATGTTAGCTAAGTTAGGTTATGAAGTTACTGCAAGTACAGGAAAAGAAGAGGAACACGACTATTTACGTCAATTAGGAGCATCAACGGTTCTTCACCGTAATGATTTAATTGCCGAAGATAAAAAAGTGTTACGAAAGCAGCTCTTTTCGGCTGCGGTTGATCCTGTCGGAGGAAAAACGCTGGAATTTGTTCTTGCGTCACTGAAGTACGGCGGTTCTGTTGCTAATAGTGGGTTAACGGGTGGAACGAAGGTCGAGGCGACAGTGTTTCCATTCATTTTAAGAGGAGTAAATTGGTTAGGAATTGATTCCGTTTATTGTCCAATGAACACACGAGTAAAGGTATGGGATCGCTTAGCAACTGATTTAAAACCAGTACATTTAAATAATGAAGTTGTTACAGAAGTTTCACTAGACCAATTACCAGAAGTGTTGGACAAAATTGTTGCTGGCAGCGTTCGTGGAAGGACAATTGTGAAGCTATAGTTGTCTTGTGAAAAAAAACTGGAATTTCACACATATTTCATTCCATTCAAGGTTAATTTACTTTTGTACCAATAACATTAAACCTTTAGGAGGAATGAAACTATGTTTCAACAACCGAATCAAATGAGTTCAATGACATCCATGAACATGTCATCAATGACAGGGCAATTACAGCAGATGCTGCACCAAATGCAGCAAATGGAACAACAACATGCTTCTCAATTAAAACAAATTACTAGCCAGCTTCAACAGATTGCTCAGCATGAAGGGATGGCAGGTCAACAAATTCAACAACTTTCTCACATGTGTAACCAGTTAATACAAGAAAATCAGCGCTTATCTCAAACTCAATCTATGCATTCCATGCAATCTACTTCTATGCAACCAATGACACATAGTATGAATCATATGAATACGAATCAAATGAATCAAACACCTAACCAATTTCAATAATTCTAGGTGTTACATACTTTTATGTCATTTGATGTTGTAAGGCGGTTTATCCCAAAAGGTCAAAAGCCTTTTGGGATAAACCCATTAGTAAACCATTTCAATATCATGATAATATTTAAATTCCAAAAGGTTATTGGCAGGATCAATTAAAAAGAACATGATATGTTCCTCTTGCTTTCCTTCAAAGCGAGTAGTTGGCTCCAAATAGAACGGGAGAGCGTTCGTTTTTGCTCGTTCAAGAAGTTGATCAAATTCTTCCTTATTAATAAGGGTGAGTCCAAAATGTCGTGGGTACATTTTTGGTGATAAGTCAATGTCATTTGGATTCAAATGACATACCAATTGATCTCCAAAAAAATTAAAAGTAACCCGGTCGTCATACCTTCTTGCCAATTTACAGCCTAATTTCTCATAAAATTCTACTGTTTCATCTAACTCCTTACACGGGATCGCGAGGTGAAACAATTTGTTTGTCTCTCTCATTTTTCTAACTCCTTCTTATCAAATAAATTAAACGTATCAGAGCGTAACCCTAATCGAAGAGTTTCCAATGAAATGGTGTCGGTAAAAGGGATATTTGCTAAGTTCACATTTGAACCGAGTAGTTGTATGAAGAATGTTTGCATCTTTTTCGTTGGGGCTTCAAAAATAATATCCTCCTTATTAATGGAAGAGGCAAGTATCTCTTCAATAACGTGATAGCGCATGTCTCCATTGCTTTGACAAATACCACTTGTACCACTTTCTCTGGCTTCTGTCATTACTTTTATTGCTCCTGCATCCAAATCCTCGTGTAACTGTTCAACCCATTCAGATGTGCAGCAGTTATCGGATTTTTCAGAGTCTTTACTACCTACCTCACTAAAAACATGAAAGTCTGCTGAGAACTCAGATATATATTTTGCTTTTTCTTTATTTGAAAGATCGATCGTTCCGTTAGAGATCTCAATGTATCTACAGTTGTACATTTTACAATAATCATAATATTGATCAATTTTATTTTGACTTAGAAACTTCTCAAAAAGAGTTCCGCCAAAAAAATAATAAATGCTATGGTCCATTAAACAATTTATTTTCTCTTGAAGTTGTTTCGTTATGAGAGACGTACCCCAGCCAAATTTAACAAAGTCGATCAATTCAGGTGAGCTAGTGATGACGTCTTGAAATGCATGTAACGATAACCCGTTATCAATTAACACAGTGAGTCCTTTTGTTCTCGGCTTTACTTGTCTTTCTGGAAGAATTAATCCAGAAGTTGATGTGACATTCATACGTTTTTCCTCTCAATCACTGGTATTTTTCTGTTTTTGTTCACTTCCATAATGAAATAGCTGTTGTGCTCCTTAGAGCAAAAGCTTATATCCTCAGGATCAAAATCTGAATTTGTTTCATCAAAAAATTTCTGTGAAACATGTGAGTGAATAATTCTAGTTATCACTTCTGTGGCGGTGATCGTATTCGATCCTAAAATTACGTTTTTTATATACTCTGCACAGGCTAAATCATCATCTCCGGTAGGATGAGAAGCAATGATATTAATGAGGAGCTTCTTATCGGCTAATGAATATAACTTCCTAACATATTCGGCTGTACATTTTGCGTTTGAAAAGCCAGTAACAAAGAGGTGTTTCGTATTTAAAGAGTGTAGCGTTGCTTTAACACCATTTGTTGTTTTTTGAACAAGAGTTGTATCATTCAACCTTTCCTGTGAAATTTGTTTAGGAGAGTTACTTAAGTCAAATCCTCTTATCGCAATGCCGTGTTCTTCCCCAGCTAGAAGGTAATGTGGATGTGTTTTTTTCAATGCTTTTGCCTCGTCAGTCGACTCAACAAGTAGTATGTTTCTCACTCCTCCTAAAAAGGCATAATGAGCTACTGTGAATGCACGTATGACGTCAATAACAATATTGATATCTGATCGTTCCAACTCGAGATTATTTCCCTGATGTATGGCAATAGTCATTTTATATCTCCCCTATAACAGGCTTAGTGTCACGGTTACTATATTCGCCTAGCAAAAGAGATGTTACTAAAAACTGCCTGTATTATTACTGAACAAAAAAATACGTGAAGAACAATTAAGACAACTTGCTTACAATAATGATTTAACTGAATTACCGAATAGAAAGCTTCTAGACATCCAATTAAAAAAGCATTAGCACGATCGAAGCGTCCTAATCATTCTCTTGTGACAATGTTTATCGATTTGGATGGATTTAAAAAGGTGAATGATACGTATGGTCATGAGAGTGGGGATCTCCTATTAAAAGAATTAGGGACGATGAAATGTAAATTTTATTACATTTACTGTATTTTGTCACATTGTCGAATAGCTTGAATAGAATGGAGCTACTAACAGATAAAAAAGTTAGTAGCTTTTTTTAGTGTAATTAAAGCAACGTGCAGAACCTTTGCTTCTTCATACAAGCACTAAAAAGGTTAGATTAGTTTTAATACTTGTGTTGTTCTATTTTTGTCTAATTATTGAAATAAGCGATTATTTTAATGAGAAATATTCTGACGAAAGGTTTGAAGGGACGACCATGTGAGGTATAAGATTTGAAAAAGTACCGAATGAAATGTCAATTTTTTACTATAAATTGGATTTTAAGAAGAAAGGTGTGATTTTCTTTGATTGAAAACTACTTAGAGGAACGATTTGGGATTGTTCAGGAAGACATATTGGTTTCTCCTGCAACAAACCAAAAAGCAACGGTCAAAGAAGTCTTACGCATAATTGAACAAAGAGGACATGCGGATCGAGTATTAAGAAAGATTAAATCCATCCAGTCTCTAGGGAGAAAAGGGGTAATTGTTTATTTAACCGGGCAGTTTGAATTGGATCGAAGAAAATTTAAATAGAAGAAGGGTTATCGCACAAGGGCAAAAGCAGCCCTGTGCGATAACCCTTACACTTGGGTTTTGAAAGTAAAAAGAGTAACAGAAACCAATCCAATGGAAGAATAGAAGGTTGCTGTTACTCATTATTTTGTTACTTATTCGGATTGATCATTTTTCTTTGCCTTAAAGAGGTCCTTTAAAGAAGTCTTTGCTACTACTTTTTGATCTTCTTGTTTTTCATTCTTGTTTTCCTTGTGCGCATACCATGAAATAATCTTCAATTTAAGCACCACCGTTCATTGTTTTAATTATTATTTTATATACGCTTTGTCCAAGTATATGAATGTAAGTGATTAATATGACAAAAAAGTAGTATTACTAGATTTCTAGGATAACTCTTTCGAACAAGCAACACGACCTGAAAAGAAAGTAGCCCCTCCGCCCATATCGGATAGACGGTCAGGTGTTAACGCATTGACAAGTTGCTTCTTCCCAGGCATATCAGCCCATAAACCTTGACTGACAAGAACACCAGGAAGAACATTTTCTCCTACTGCGGCCATTAATTCACATTCGCCTTGATTGTTCCAGATTCGAATCATGTCACCGTCTTCAATTCCGAGATTTTGTGCATCCAATTGACTTATATGAACTTTAGGTTCTTTTTCTAACGTTATGTGCTTATCGTTATTTGAAAACGTGGAATTTAAGAAATTATGATTCGGGCCAGGAACAAATAGAAAAGGAAACTCTCCGTCATCAACCAAAGGTATGTGCGTCGGTAACCCAGGATATCCATCTTTGATCATAGTTTCTGAATAAAGTTCAATTTTACGACTTGGAGTAGTAAGGTTGAGTAAAGAAAATGACTTTCGATCTGCTTTGATATACAGCTTTTCATCTAATTCATCAAACTGTACATCTTTTAAGAAAGGATTCTCTGGATGATGGACAGCTTGACGAACTAATTCTTCGTCTGAGTCTTGTAAGGTATCGTCTGTAAAGCCCATGGATCTTGCTAACAAGCGAAATACTTCAGTGTTTGACTTACTATCTCCAAAGGGTTCTACAATAGGCTTTTGCATATGAATGTAGTGATGCCAATAAGACGTATAGAAATCAGTGTTCTCAAAAGCTGAAGTTGCTGGTAATACTACGTCTGCAAATGTCGCTGTTTCTGTTAAAAATAAGTCATGAACAACGGTAAACAAATCCTCGCGTGCTAACCCTTCTCGCACTTTGTTACTATCAGGTGTGACGACTGCAGGGTTGCAATTATAAATAAAAAGTGACCTTACAGGAGGAGTTGTTTCTAGTAACGCTTTTCCTAGTTCGTTCATGTTAAACACGCGAGTTTGCTTATCTTTAAGTAGATCTGGTCGCTGCAATGCTGCCGAATTGTGTGACAAAAATCCTGAATTTGATTTAAGCGCACCACCGCCTTTTTCAAGCCATGCTCCTGTAAGGGCTGGCAAACATGAAATCGTCCGCACAATCATCCCACCATTATCGTGGTGCTGTAACCCATTCCCGATACGAATAAGGGAGGGAGAAGTCGTTGCGTACATACGAGATAATTTATAAATGTCATCGACTGGTACGCCAGTAATCACAGAAACCGTTTCAGGATCATATTGTTTTACATGCTCTTCTAATTGTTGATACCCAACCGTGTATTCTTTCATAAATGGTTCATTAACTAACTTTTCTTTAAAAAGAATATGCATCATTCCAAGAGCTAGCGCGCTATCAGTACCTGGAACAATCGGAATAAACCAATCAGCCATTTTGCCTGTTTGATTTTTATGAACATCAATGACGATGATTTTCGCCCCATTTTTTCGAGCTTTTTGAGCCAACATCATTTGGTGCATGTTTGTACTTACAGCATTAATCCCCCAAAAAATAAAAAGTTTCGTTTCCGTTGTTTCCTCAGGGTCTGTTCCATATGCTCCACCCATCGTATAGCGATAGCCTACAGACCCTGCAGCTTGGCAGATGGTCCGGTCAAGCTGACTGGCACCTAGTCGATGAAAGAAGCGGCGATCCATTCCTTCTGCATTAATGTTTCCCATATTTCCATAGAAGCTGTAAGGAAGGATTGACTCAGGTCCTTCAATTTCAATTAATTTTCGCCAGTTTGAAGCAATGATTACGATGGCTTCCTCCCAAGAAATAGGAGTAAAGGTTCCTTCGCCTTTAGCACCGACACGTTTTAGCGGAGTCGTCAGTCGCTTCGGATCATAGAGACGTTCTGTCATATGTCGAACTTTGTTGCAAATCGCTCCTTGTGTAACAGGGTGATTAGGATCACCCTCAATCTTGACAATTTTTCCCGCTTTTTTATGTACTAATAGTCCACACTGATCAGGACAATCTAAAGAACAGACCGATGGGAAAATTCCGTCTTCTTTTGATATAAATGATTGCATAATATTAACCCTTTCCAAAATGAAGTTAGTAGATTATATCATTTAATTGAATAGTAGAAAAGTTTAAGAGGCCATTGAAAAAGGTACGGTTTTGACCTTTTTCAATGGCCTCATCTGTATCTGTATTTGTGATTTTTTTTATTTAACAAAAGCAACTCCTACAATAACTAGTAGGATGAAAAGCACAACGATTAACGCAAATCCGCTACCTGTGCCGTAGTAACCCATGTGGAATACCTCCTTTTTGAGTTGCTATACTACACTGTATGATGAGGTGCTGAATTTGATTGGGCAGGGGACCATTAAATGAAAAATAAAGCAGGTGCCAATTGATCATAAGCAAATCAAATATAGGAGGATCTGATCATTTGAAAAAAATATGATAAAATAAAAAGAAATGAAACTTGAGGAGTTTATTATGCATATCGATCATTTAAAAATATTTGTCACTGTTGTAGAGTTAAAGCATTTTTCAAAAGCGGCAAAGGTTCTAAATTTATCACAGCCAAATGTTAGTCTTCATATTCGCAATCTAGAGAGTGAATTAGAAACAACGTTGTTTATTCGATCACCGAAACAAGTAAAAGTAACAGCAGCAGGAGAGATGTTTTATATAAAGGCAAGACAAATGTTATCTCTTTTTGAAGAAGCAAAGCAGGAAATTGCCGATCAACAGCATATTGTTCAAGGTACGATCAAAATTGGAGCTAGTTTTACGATAGGGGAATACATCCTCCCAAGAGTCCTTGCTGAATATGCGAACGATCACCCAAAGGTTAATGTTGAAGTCATGGTTGGAAATACAGAAGAAGTTATGGAGAAAACACGGACAAATGAATTAGATATTAGCTTAATTGAAGGAGAAGTTAGCGAGCAGGAAGTAGAAGCTGTCCCGTTCATGGATGATGAGATGATTATTATTGCTTCAAGTTCCCATCCATTAGCACAAGTCAGTGTAGTAACCCCTGATTTATTACAAAATCAAGTATGGATATTAAGAGAAAGTGGGTCCGGAACAAGGGCGTTTAGTAACCAATTGATTCAGCATTTAGAATTACAAATGAAGCGATCCTTTGTCTTTAGTAGCAGCCAAGGAATCAAAGAGGCGGTTTCTGCAGGACTTGGTATAGCGATGATCTCACGCTTAACTGTAAGGAAGGAATTAGAATTAGGTGAGCTGAAAGAAATCGATATTGCAAATCAGAGGTTCACACGAAAACTATCTATTATAAAAGGGAAACATGAATTTGTCTCACGAGCGCATGATTTATTTATTGAGAAAATACTTAATTTAAATAAATCGTAAAAATCTACAATGAAGAACAAGCTCTGCTCTTTGCAAACCTTCTATGAGAAAGCCACTCATAGAAGGTTTTTATAATATTTACAATAGATCAGCAGGGCAACTGACAAGGTCATAACTTATTCTTTTCCCCCTCCTCCACAAAATAAAACATATTCTTTCTGAAAAATTGTATTTTTTTGAAGGAATTGAAATGTTTTGGTCGAATTAAGTATGTGTAAGTAAAACGAATACATTTTTTTATCGCAGGAGGAGTAAAGATGAGAGAAGTAGTCATTGTTAGTGCAGTACGTACGCCAGTTGGGACATTCGGAGGTTCATTAGCGAGTGTATCAGCAGTTGATTTAGGGGTTGTCGCAACAAAAGAAGCAATCAAACGAGCAAATATTGCTCCAGAATTAGTTGATGAAGTACTAATTGGAAACATCTTGTCAGCTGGTCTTGGCCAAAACGTAGCACGTCAAGTTGCTATTAATGCCGGCTTACCAGAAACTACACCAGCTACAGCGATTAATAAATTATGTGGTTCAGGTCTTCGTACGGTCAGTATGGGAGCACAATTTATTGCATTAGGCGATGCAGATGTGGTTTTAGCTGGTGGAATTGAGAGCATGAGTAACGCTCCTTATGTTCTACCAAATGCACGTTGGGGTCAACGTATGGGACATGGCCAGTTAATTGATACAATGATTCACGATGCCTTAACAGACAAATTCAATGATTTTCATATGGGTATTACTGCTGAAAACATTGCAGAACAATGGGAATTAAGCAGAGAATCGCAAGATGAGTTTGCCCTACATAGCCAACATAAGGCAGAAAAAGCACAAAAAGAGGGTCGATTTAAAGATGAAATCGTCCCAGTTGAAATCCCGCAAAGAAGAGGGGAGCCAATTGTAGTTGATACAGACGAGCATCCAAAGCATGGTCTAACTATCGAAAAGCTTGCTAAGCTTCGTCCTGCCTTTAAGAAGGATGGTACGGTTACTGCGGGGAATGCATCAGGAATTAACGATGGAGCAGCGATGGTAATCTTAATGGCAAAAGAAAAAGCGGAAGAGCTTGGACTTGAGCCATTAGCGACAATTAAATCGTACGGAAATGCAGGACTTGATCCAAAAATTATGGGATATGGACCTGTACCAGCAACAAAACAAGCGTTAGAGCGTGCTGGATTAACAGTGGAAGATTTAGATTTAATCGAAGCTAACGAAGCGTTTGCTGCACAATCATTAGCTGTCGTAAAAGATCTTGGTTTAGACCCTGAAAAGGTCAATGTAAACGGTGGTGCGATTGCGTTAGGTCACCCTGTAGGTGCTTCTGGTACACGTGTGTTAGTAACATTGTTACATGAAATGCAACGCAGAGATGCGAAGCGCGGTTTAGCGACGCTTTGTATCGGTGGCGGTCAAGGAACAGCACTTATTGTTGAACGTAACTAAATAGAAGAAAAAGGTTTCTTTTTTGAGGCACTGAAAAAGGTCGATTGTATCTTTTCAGTGCCTTTTTTCATAAAAGAGTCTTTTTTCTATTAGTGCAATGAGTAAAAAGGGTTCTAACTATAAGAGGAACATGGTAAGATGAAATAGAAAGTGAATGAATGTTCATTCAAGAGGGGGTAGAGACTGTGAAGGGAAAAGCAGTTATTGTGACAGGTGGTAGCAATGGCATGGGAAAAGCAATGGCCAAACGATTTGCAGAACAAGGTGCTTTTGTGACAATTAGTGGGCGGGACCAGGGAAAATTGGAACGTGCAAAAGAAAAAATTGAGACGTTTGATGGACAGGTGTTACCAGTTGTCATGGATGTTCGTGACCCAAAAAAAGTCCAATGGATGGTAAGTCAAACGAAAGAGAAGTTTGGAGCAGTTGACTACCTGGTCAACAATGCAGCAGGAAATTTTCTCGTCTCAGCAGAGCAGTTATCACTAAACGGCTGGAACTCTGTTATTGACATTGTCTTAAATGGAACATGGTATTGCACACAAGCGGTGGCAAAGGACTGGATCAAAGAGAAAAAGTCTGGGAGCATCATCAATATTGTTGCAACTTACGCTTGGACAGCAGGACCAGGTGTTGTTCACTCTGCTAGTGCTAAGGCTGGTGTATTAGCGATGACAAGATCGCTCGCTGTTGAATGGGGAAGCAAGTACGGAATTCGCGTCAATGCAATTGCACCAGGACCAATTGAAGGTACTGGAGGAGTCGATAAGCTGATAGAGAATGAAAGTGTTCATAAAAAAATCATCGAAGGAATTCCGGCAAAACGATTTGGAAAAGTAGAGGAAGTAGCTGGAGTCGCTGCGTTTCTCTTCTCAGAAGAAGCCCGTTATATTAACGGAGATTGCATTACCATTGATGGGGCGCAATGGTTAAGTGGAGCTTCTTATAAACTGTAGTGAACTTAAGACCCTCTAAGTATAAAAAAGTGAGATTTAAGGTCTACGGAGTGCCGTTATATTGCTCAGAACACATCCCTTTTTAAAAAATCTTTGAGCAAATAACGGCTTTTTTGTGCACTTGTATTTTTTTACTTATAAAGGATGGTAATCATTCGCGTGTTCCGTTTGAATGGCTAATTTATAGATTTTTTCATTTAAATACTTACGATCAAGTTCCAATATCTCTTCTTTTTTGATTCCTTGCTGGATATAGCGAGAGAATTGCCATACCATCTTTTTAATTCTTGTCTCATTTTGTGAGGCGATTAATTGTAAGGAGTCGATCATAGCTGCAACAACGGATACATCCTCGATCCCGTAATGCCTAATTTGGTAGTAGCAACGATATAAATAGTCTTCAAAATGTCGCTGTTTTACGATGACACGTAAGCTTTCGAATTTATCATTGTAATAAGAACGATGAAGGTTCTTTTTTGCTAACACTTTCAGAATTCGAGCTAGTGCTCGAATTCCGCTAATAGCTGTATTCGGGTCATTTGTGCCTGGAGATAACGCTCGTAAAGTAATTTCAACAAGCTTGGTAAGGCCAAAATCAATGTCTTGAATAGTCGCCCGTTCTTCTCCTACATGAAACAAATCTTGATATCTAGCCTGATCTACGTTGCTTTTCTTATTCCCCCAAAAGGATAGGATGGTTGAACCTTTTTCAATAAAATCACCAAGTCCAACTTCTACTTTGATAATAATATCATCATCACTTGCTCGCTCAACTAATTTATCGATTTCAACAACAAGCAAATACCCTGATTTCTCAGAATGAATGTAAGTAGGCTCAACTAAATTCAGTTCTTCACTCTCCCAATCTTTCCATGGCTCATCTGCAGCTTCAATCATCTCATCTTCATAATTGGCATGAATCGATTCAATTGTATTTCGCGTAATATGATGAATTAAATTACTCACTTGAATCCATCTTCCTACATGATGTACAAAAAATACAAAAAAGCCTACACAAACGATCGCATACAACACAGCTAGTGTTGGCGAGAGAAACAACGTTTGCTCCTTTGTTTCTCGAATGAACAACAATAAAATTAAGGCATACACAAATCCGCCAATGAAAACACCAAGAATTCGCTGTGTGTTGTCATCTGTTAAAAAATCTTGCATCGTCCGTGGAGAAAATTGTGATAAGTAGGTTGTAAGAACGACCATAATCGTTGAAAACGAAATGGTTGTCATTGTTAACAGAGAGGAAGCGATTGTGCTTAACAGAGTCTGTGCCAAACCAATGTCAACGATAAAAAATCTAGGCAAAACATCATTGTTTACATACAGATCAAATAGAATGCTCAAGAAGGCGAGTATGATTGAGATGAGTCCATATAATGCCGGGATAAACCAAAAATGTGAGCGCAACATAAGCCATGTGGGACGATTTTTCATGACAAACAACCTCCCTCTTTAACGATGTATTACGTATTATTTTTTGTTATTTTGTCAAAATTAAACATTTATCTTTTCGTTTATGCAGGAAAATGAACCGATCATGCGGAAACATGTGAGAGTGAAAAAGAATAAAGGAGTGTTTAGATGGCTATTCAATACCCGAGCAATGAAGAAGTGAAGCAATTATTACAAGAAAGCAAACGAATTGCAGTTGTCGGTCTGTCAGCAAACCCAGAGCGAACGTCATACATGGTGTCAGAAGCGATGCAAAAAGCAGGCTATGAGATCATCCCAGTCAATCCTACAGCAGATGAAGTACTAGGGGTGAAAGCAGTTAAATCACTTAAAGAAATTGAAGGTGACATTGATATTGTTAATGTTTTTAGAAGAAGTGAATTTCTCCCGGAAGTAGCACGTGAAACGATTGAAGTGGGTGCTAAGTCATTTTGGGCTCAGCTCGGGCTTGAAAACGAAGAGGCATACGATATGTTAACTGAAAAAGGAATTCAAACAGTCATGAATCGCTGCATAAAAGTCGAACATGCAAAGTGGAAATAGAAACAGTGGTTAAAAATAGAGAGAATGAATACTGAACAAGGTGAAAAGTCACTTAATAATCAGTACGTTGATCTATACTAGCAATGTCTTTGCACGTTGCCGCCTTCTATGAGAAACCCACTCATAGAAGGTTTTTTAAGATATTACATAATGGGTAGAGGATCAGGTGAAATTGATTCTTTTTCCGACGAAACATTGAAGCTGCAAGGCTAGTGAAAAAGGCTAATAGTAACCTTTTTCACTAGCCTTGCAGAGCTCCCCCTTTTCTTTTCAGAATGTTGAAGAAAATGCAGGATAATCGAAAAGAGGTTGCGAATACAGAAATAACCGCTACAATAGATAAAGCAGCACTGTTCGATAAATAGAAACATTTGTTCGTTTGTGCTACAATACGAAAAGTAGCATGTTGAAAGGAGTACCAACTTTGGCTAAGAAACAACATTTGGATTATAACGATGATGCGATACAAGTATTAGAAGGGCTAGAGGCAGTAAGAAAGCGTCCGGGGATGTACATCGGGAGTACAGACGCTCGTGGCCTCCATCACCTTGTCTATGAAATAGTTGATAACTCCGTTGACGAAGCGTTAGCTGGACACGGATCATACATAAATGTTACGGTACACCGCGATAACAGTATCTCTGTTAGTGATGAAGGACGAGGAATGCCTACAGGAATGCATAAATCGGGGAAACCAACACCTGAAGTCATTTTAACGGTATTACATGCAGGTGGAAAATTTGGTCAAGGAGGCTATGCGACAAGTGGAGGTCTTCACGGTGTAGGGGCCTCGGTCGTAAATGCGCTGTCTGAGTGGCTTGTTGTTGAAATTAAGCGAGATGGGCAAGTATATAAGCAACGTTTTGAAAATGGTGGCAAACCTGTTACCACACTTGAGAAGACAGGGAAGACGCGCAAATCAGGAACAACCATTCATTTCAAGCCTGATCCAACCATTTTTAGCGCAATTACGTATAACATTGAAACGTTAACAGAACGATTACGTGAAGCGGCATTCCTCTTAAAAGGACTAAAAATTGAACTAGTCGATTTACGTGGCGAAGGTTCACAGCTAGAGTTTTATTTTGAAAATGGAATTGAAGCGTTTGTTGAATATTTAAACGAGGACAAAGAAACGTTAAGTCCGGTCGTCTTTTTCTCAGGGGACCAAAACGACATTGAAGTTGAATTCGCTTTCCAGTTTAACGATGGGTATACAGAAAATGTCCTTTCTTTCGTTAACAATGTTCGTACAAAAGATGGCGGAACCCATGAACTTGGTGCAAAAGCAGCGATGACGCGCGCTGTAAATGAATATGCACGTAAAGTGAAACTGTTAAAAGAAAGAGATAAAAATTTAGATGGATCAGATATTAGGGAAGGCTTCACTTCAATTATTTCCGTTCGAGTACCTGAAGCAAAGCTTCAATTCGAGGGCCAAACAAAAGGAAAGCTCGGTACACCTGAGGCACGATCGGCCGTAGATAGCGTTGTTTCCGAGAAGCTCTCTTATTTCTTCGAGGAAAATCCAGATGTCAGTACAATGCTCATAAAAAAAGCTGTGAAAGCCGCACAAGCGCGTGAAGCGGCAAGAAAAGCACGTGAAGATGCTAGAAACGGCAAGAAGAGCAAGCGAAAAGACATCCTATTAAGCGGGAAGCTCACACCAGCTCAATCGAAAAATCCACAACGTAATGAACTATATTTAGTTGAGGGTGATTCCGCTGGAGGATCGGCTAAACAAGGACGAGACCGTAAGTTCCAAGCCGTTTTGCCTTTACGGGGGAAAGTTATTAACACAGAAAAAGCAAAGCTTGAAGATATTATGAAAAATGAAGAAATTCGCACGATTATTCATACGATAGGTGCAGGGGTTGGGTCTGATTTCACGTTAGAAGATGTCAATTATGATAAAATTGTCATTATGACTGATGCGGATACCGATGGTGCGCACATTCAAGTCCTTTTGCTAACATTCTTTTATCGTTATATGCGCCCGCTGTATGATGCAGGGAAAATATACATTGCTTTGCCTCCGCTTTATAAAATCAGCAAAGGCAGCGGAAAAAAAGAAGTAATCGAATATGCGTGGGATGAGCGTGAACTTGATAAGGCGACGAAAAAAGTCGGTCGTGGCTATACATTACAACGTTATAAAGGTTTAGGTGAAATGAACGCAACTCAGCTATGGGAAACAACGATGGACCCAGAAACGAGAACGTTAATTCGTGTGAAACTAGATGATGCAGCACGTGCCGAAAAGCGTGTCACGACATTAATGGGAGATAAAGTTGAACCAAGACGAAAATGGATTGAGTCTCATGTTGCATTTGGGATGGAAGAAGACTCAAACATCTTAGAAAACGAAAACTTAGCAATTATTGAGGAGGAGTAAGCTTGGCACAAACAGAGCGTTACTTAGACCTTCCCTTAGAAGAAGTCATCGGTGACCGATTTGGTCGTTATAGTAAATACATTATTCAGGAGCGTGCATTACCTGATGCAAGAGACGGCCTAAAACCCGTACAACGAAGAATTTTATACGCAATGTATAAAGATGGAAATACAGCAGATAAACCGTTCCGTAAATCAGCGAAAACCGTTGGTAACGTCATCGGTAACTATCACCCACATGGTGATTCATCTGTGTATGAAGCGATGATTCGAATGAGTCAGGAATGGAAGGTTCGTAACCTGCTAGTTGATATGCACGGAAACAACGGATCAATTGATGGCGATCCACCGGCAGCAATGCGTTATACAGAAGCGAGATTATCGAAAATTGCATCACAGCTTCTGCGTGACATTGATCGCGATACGGTTGACTACATTCCTAACTTTGATGATACAGAGGATGAACCAGTTGTCCTTCCAGCCATGTTTCCGAACTTGCTAGTCAATGGCTCCACAGGAATTTCCTCTGGTTATGCAACCGACATCCCTCCGCATCATTTAGGGGAGATCATTGATGGTGTTATCATGCAAATGGAAAAGCCGAGTACAACGCTTGACGATCTATTACATGTTATTAAAGGTCCTGACTTTCCTACAGGGGGAATCGTTCAAGGTCTCGATGGGATCCGCCAAGCATACCGTACCGGAAAAGGAAAAGTTGTCGTCCGGGCAAAAACAGAAGTGGAAGAACTTCGCGGAGGCCGTGAGCAAATTGTCATCACGGAAATTCCATACGAAGTCGTTAAGTCTAACTTAGTGAAAAAAATGGATGAGCTTCGCTTTGATAAAAAAGTAGATGGAATTGCAGAAGTTCGGGATGATACTGACCGTACTGGTTTACGAATCGTTGTTGAGTTGAAAAAAGAAGCGGATGCAAATGCAATCTTAAACTATCTATTAAAAAATACTGATTTACAAGTTACATATAATTTCAACATGGTAGCGATCGCCAACAAAGCGCCGAAATTAATGGGATTGCAAGCACTAATCCAAGCATACATTGACCATCAAAAACTTGTCTTTACAAGACGTGCCAAATACGATCTGAACAAAGCGTTGGACCGTCAACATATTGTTCAAGGGTTAATTAAGGCGATTTCGATTCTTGACGAAGTCATTGCAACCATTCGTGCGTCTAAAGATAAAAAGAATGCGAAAGATAACTTAATTGCACAATTTGAATTTACAGAAGCACAAGCAGAGGCAATTGTTACATTGCAACTATACCGTTTAACAAATACGGATATTACAACACTTGAAGAAGAAGCAGCTGAGCTAGAACGCCGTATTCATGAGTTAGAAGCGATTCTAGGCAGCGAGAAGAAGCTTATCCAAGTTATTAAGAGCAATCTTCAAGTGATTAAAAAAGAGTTTGCAGATCCTCGCCGTACGGTAATTAAAGAAGAAATCGAAGAAATCAAAATCAACATGGATGTCCTCATTGCATCAGAAGACGTCATGGTTACTGTTACAAAAGAAGGCTATGTAAAACGAACAAGCATCCGTTCATATGGCGCATCAAATGGAGAGAATCCTGGGATGAAGGAAGGAGATTACCTACTCGGGCATTTTGAAATTAACACAACAGAAACGTTGTTGTTGTTTACAAAGTCCGGCAACTATCTCTATATTCCAGTTCACCAGCTCCCAGATATCCGTTGGAAAGACAATGGTCAACATGTAGCTAACCTTGTTAGTGGGTACAATTCAGATGATGAAATTATTAAAGCATTGCCAGTTAAAGAGTTTAAAGAAGAGCAATCGCTCCTGTTTATCACGAAAAATGGAATGGCGAAAAAGTCACAATTGTCCCTGTACCAAGCACAGCGTTTCTCGAAACCGTTAATGGCCTTAAAGTTGAAAGAAAACGATGAAGTAGTAGCTTGTATGTTAACAAATGGAAATGAAGAATTATTTATCGCAACCCATTTAGGATACGGGCTCTGGCTCGGTGAAGAAGAAATTAACCTAGTTGGCCAAAGAGCAGCTGGTGTCAAAGCAATTAATCTAAAGGATGAAGACCATGTTGTCGATGCGTCCACATTCCTAGCAGATGACAAGAAAGTTGAATTTATCATCGTCACACAGCGCGGGGCAGTGAAAAAGGTACCAATTACTGAATTTGATAAGTCGAGTAGAGCCAAACGCGGACTTGTCATGTTACGTGAATTAAAATCAAATCCACATCGAGTCATCGCATGCAAACGAGTGAATAACCAAAATGAAACGCTTGTAGTTGTCACTGATAAGAATCATGAAGAGACATTGGAAGTAGATAACTATCGAAATAGTGATCGTTATAGCAATGGATCGTTTGTCATTGACGTCTCAACTAACGGCAATGCGATTGAAGTTCGAGAAGAGATTGATACGACACCGAAAAATGACGAGGGTTAATTAAAACCACTGAAAAAGGTTCACCTTTTTCAGTGAGTAGAGGGTACTGAAAATTGACTATTTTCAGTACCCTTCATTAATGTAATCGGTTGTTTAATCAACACAAAAAGTAACCATAATAATATTATGTAAACTAAAAGAAAAGGAAGAAGACGATGAAAGGAACAACTCACCTGATTGGTGGTGTGACGGCAGCTGTGATCTATGAAAATCAGTTTCCCGGAACAATCAATGAACCATTTTTATTTTATACAACGGCATTAGCAGGAGCCATTATTCCAGACATTTGCCACCCTAAATCAATGATCGGCAGAAGACTACCGATAGTATCAAGAACGATAAGCACCGTTTTTGGACATCGCTCATTTAGTCATAGCTTGCTATT
The DNA here is from genome assembly GCF_036663575.1 of Halalkalibacter flavus. Lineage (NCBI taxonomy): Bacteria > Bacillati > Bacillota > Bacilli > Caryophanales > Bacillaceae > Halalkalibacter > Halalkalibacter flavus. Next base: position 36,856 of record NZ_JAWRVK010000023.1, on the reverse strand, counting down.
TCTAATGATTGTTTATTTGCTTACCGAGCAATTAACGATTCAAGGAGCCAATGCAATTCAACTCGGACTCCTTCTTGGTGTGGGCAGTCATATTGTTCTTGATGCGATAACCCCACAAGGAGTGAAATTGTTTTATCCAATCAAAATGAATGTAAGAACACCCATTTATGTCAAAACTGGATCAGTCATTGGAGAAACCGTTGTTACGTTTTGCTTGGGAGGACTGCTTGTTTTCTATTTGTTTTCGTAAGGAAAGGAAGGGAAGGTACCAGTCCAGAAAAACAGGGGAAAAGATCTTCATAAAGCCGATAAAGACCCAAACAGCTTAGAATAGCATGGAAAAGATCTTCATAAAGCCGATAAAGACCCAAACAGCCTAGAAAAGCATGGGAAAGAGTCTTCATAAAACAAATGAAGACCCAAACAGACAAAAAAGCATGGGAAAAGGACTTCATAAAAACCAATATATATTATTCTTGTTGAAAATGCGATTAGTTAGCCCAGATTAATGACTGGGCTATTTTTTATGCAAAAAGCACCGCATTTAGCGGTGCAACTAGATATACATTTTCTTGTGTAAATCTGGTAATTGCGATAGGTAACTGAACCGGTTACCTATTTACGGCGCCTTCCTTTTATCGTTTATTGATAGTTTGGGCGGTAGAAAAGTAAAATGATAAAACCACATAAAGATATGATTCCACATAAGAAAAAGACAAAAGGTAAACTTATTCTGTCAGCAAACTCACCAGCGACCAACGGCCCGGCCAAAATTCCAATAGCATAAAAGGATTGATAAAAACCCATTGCTGAGCTTTTCATTTCACTTGTAGCTAGTTGGATTACCATCCCCAAAAGGAGAGGAAAGATAATCCCAAGTAACAAGCCAATCCCAGCATGGATGAGACAGAACAATAAAAATGAGTTTACTAGAGGAGGCATGAACAACAGCAGAGCAATGAAAATAAAACAAACGAGTAAAACAAGTTTTTGCTTTCTTATATCAATTTGATAAAACATAAGCCAAACTGAAGCAAGTGCATGCGGGATAAAAAATGAACAAACTAACAACGTGATTGCATGACTGCCTGATGAAAGCTGTGTTGTATACATCGGTGAAAACCCAAAAATTGTAATAAACAAAATCGCATGTCCACTTAACGATAGGAATGTAATCGTTTTTAGTCCGTGGATTTGATACGTCTTTTGTATATGCGAAGTTATTTTAATAGGTTTTTTATTTGTTGAGACAGTAACTTCTTTAATACGAAAAGCTAAGATTAGCCCAATGATGGAGGTAACAGCAGCAACCCAAAACGGAAACGACCAACCTAGTTGAATGACTAAATACCCGCTAATCATCATGCTAAAGAATTGCGCAAACACCGTTAAAAATTGCACACGACTCATTGCTTTGGAAGCATCTTCTGTCTTAAAATATTGTGAATACAACACAGTTGCCATCACCCACATCGCAGCAGTAATTCCTGCTAAAAGACGGGAAGTGAAGATTCCAATAAATGATTGTGTGAAAATAAGCAGAAGGCTGCTAATGAATGCGATAACAAAACCAGAAATGAATAGTGGCTTTCGTAAACCTGCCAGGCGGTCTGAAAGGACACCTAAAGGAAAACGCAGGATGATTTGTGTCACCCCATAACTTCCTAAGATGATTCCAATGATAGAATAGCTAAAACCAATATCCTCTAAATATAAGCCAAAAACAGGTATGTAAATATAAGTGCAAAACCAAAAACAAAAGACCACACTTAAAAATACAAGATGATCAGTTTTTGATGCGACATGTTCCTCTCCTGCTGCTTTTCTTAAGGCTTGTTCCAATAATTCCACTCCTATCCTATTTAAAAGCATTTTCTTTTACTGTAACATGATAAACTACACTGTCAATTGCAAAAATGAAAGCTACGTTCAATACGTATAACTATGCCCATTTATTGAAATACTTGCTAGAAGATAGTGAATTTATAGCTAGGAGTGGGTAGATTGAAACGAATTGCTGTATTAACGAGTGGAGGAGATTCACCAGGAATGAATGCGGCCGTTCGTGCCGTTGTTCGTAAAGCGATATACCATGATTGCAAAGTATTTGGTGTATACCGTGGATATGCTGGGATGATGGAAGGCGATATTAAGGAACTAAATTTAGGTTCTGTAGGTGATATTATTCATCGCGGTGGGACGATGCTTCACACAGCAAGAAGTGAAGATTTTAAAACAAAAGAAGGCCAATTAAAAGCTGTTGAACATTTAAAGAAACATGAGATTGAGGGCGTCGTAGTCATAGGTGGCGATGGGTCTTACCGCGGAGCCCAAAAGCTTGCCGAACATGGGGTTGCAACGATTGGAGCACCAGGAACCATTGATAATGATATTCCAGGTACTGATTTTACAATTGGCTTTGATACATCGTTAAATACGATCATCCACGCCATTGATAAAATTCGAGATACCGCATCCTCACACGAGAGAACCTACGTGATCGAAGTGATGGGACGCCACGCTGGGGACCTCGCATTATGGAGTGGGCTCGCGGCCGGAGCAGAAACCATTATGCTCCCTGAAGTTGAACATAATATGGAAGAGATTATCGACCGACTGAAGCGAGGCGCCAAACGCGGAAAGAAACATAGTATTATTGTTGTCGCAGAAGGGGTAGGCTCAGGTGTTGAAATCGGAGAAAGCATTCAAAAGCAATTAAATATTGAAACTCGTGTAACCGTCTTAGGACATATCCAACGGGGCGGCTCTCCAACTGGGTTTGACCGTGTATTAGCGAGCCGTTTGGGCGCTCACGCCGTTGATTTATTATTAGAAGGCAAGTCTGGCTTAGCTGTTGGAATTGAAAAAAATGTCTTAGTGAGCACTTCATTCGATGAAATTTTTTCAAAACCGCATGAAATCGATACGAAGATGTATGAATTATCGAGTCAACTTTCGATTTAAACGCAAAAAGACGTGTCAGCAATGGCACGTCTTTTTGTTGCGGTTTGTGGCAAGAGGGTGAGTGGGGGAAATCAAATATAGCAAATTCGAGAGCTCAGAAATGAGCCGTACAAATCAACCGCTCTTGCCAGCATCCCTTAAAGCCTCACGCTTAAAAACCCACACATAAAGCAATCCTGCAAAAAAGATGAATCCCCCATACCCGACAGCTGGATATAAATACGTCACTAACGTGGAAAATCCAACTTGGCTAACGATAAAAGCAGCGATTGTTGTCCCGACTATCAGCCAAATTCGGAACTTCTGATCAATAAAGGTCATTCTTGAAACGAATCCATACAGATTACTAACAGCTGTAGAGTAGACAGCGGAAAATAAGACAACTGCAAACAATAGCTGAATGAACGGAGAGATGAGAGACGCGATATAAATCATCGGAACTTCCACAACAGCTACTTCCAAAATATTAGACAAAACACTAAAATATATCGCTAACACACCAAGGCCTAAACCAAGAGCTCCTAACAACGCACCCCAGAACAGAGCGCTTGTCTTCTTTGCATTCGGTCCCATTGGGGCCAAAATAGCAACAGCGATAACTAAATTAAAGGAGGCATAATTTAATGCAGCAATGAACCAGTTAGGTGCAGCACCTACTAAGTTTGCCGTACGTTGAATATCTTCTACTGTTACAGGACTACGATAAATTCCATATAGTGAAATTAATAAAACCGATATTAATAAAACAGGAACGACATAGCTAATCGCATTTATGACTCCTTTGATTCCACGAATAACCGTAAAAAGGGATAGCAGTGCCATCAAAATCGTACCCCACCATGAGGACAAGGCAAATTGTTCAACAAAAATAGCCCCAGCCCCAGCAATCATCGCTGCAAGTGCTCCAAATAAGAAAATTGTAATAATAAAATCGATCAGTGAACCGAAAAACCGACCATTTGAAAAGCGAACAACTTCCACATAAGCAGAAGCGCTTAAAGCTCGTCCAATAACTAAAATCATATAACCAAAGACAAAAAAAAGTGAGGTTGCTAGAACAATTCCCCATATTCCTAAAAAGCCAAACGCACTAAAAAATTGAAGTACCTCTTGACCAGATGCGAAACCAGCCCCTACAATGGTACCTATATAAGTAGCTGCAATTTTGAAAGCATTTAAATGAGCAGGAGATTCATTCGTCACAATCGTCACCACCTCTGTGAATATTTGTAAGGAGTTATTATTATGGATTCAAATGAGCAAATTTATTTATGGGCGATACATAGCAATATAAAGCCAATTATGTATCTTGAGAAAATGGTGCAGGTGCAGAAATGTAAGGCAAGTGACGGGAAATGAAGAGATGATACTTATAATTTCACGTACTGTATGTATTATCTAAAATTATAAAGCCAACTCAATTAGGGGAAAAAGAAAGCTACGGCACTTAAAGAAGATACCATAGCTTTCCAAGTCTATTCTGATCTTTGTTCTGTTTCTTTTGATGTTGCTGTAGCACCGTCATATTCTCTGTCGATCTGGCCTGTCGTATCCTTTTTCGGTGAAAGAGAGTAGTCAGCGATCTCATCGGGACCAGTTAATCCAAATAGTCCCATTGTTCCACCTTGACCCATTCGGACATGTTCTTGAACATCACTTTTTTCATTTGCCACATCAATCACCTCATAGACCTAGGTTTATTCTTCAGCAGGATTCGCTTCAACAGCAATTTCATATGCTTCCAAAATGGAGTCTCTTTCTTCAGGGTCCGTGATCCCAACTAGGTATTGTTCATCCTCTTCATCTTCTACTCTCATTAAAATGGTTTCTTCGTTTGATGTTAGAAGAGCATATGAATGGTCCTCCATATCAAATAACGCTTCGACTGCATAATCTTTCATATGCCCTTGTTCATCTTCTATCGTTATTTGGTCTCTAACTTCATTTGGTTCCATCAAGCTCACCACCATATCATCAAGTGTACGTCAGGTAACGTACTAGTTATAATTTGCCCCTTTTATTGTTGATTATTTTTCATAAGAATTGGTTTATCGATCATTTTGCATACTAATTAAGGTAAAGGAACCTTTTCTTGATAGGGGGAGTAAATCGTATGCGAAAAATTGTTGTAGCAATCATAGTCATTTGTCTCGTGTTACATGCTCCGTTTGTCGAAGCTAAGACAAATAGGCAGCTTATGAACAATCAAATTGAGCACCTTTTACAAATGGATCCGAGCATGGAGGGTGCCATAGCGAGCATCAGTATTCGATCAGCTAAAACAGGCGAACTGTTAATGGATCACAATGGTACAACTCGCCTAAGACCAGCTTCAAATATGAAGCTTTTTACAGCAGCTGCGGCATTGGCAGTATTAGGTGATGATTACACGTTTCAAACAGAGTTAGTAACCGATGGAAATATAAAGTGGACCTTATTAGATGGAAATCTTTATATAAAAGGAAAAGGAGATCCAACCTTACTTAAAGAAGACATTGATCAATTAGTAGGGACACTCCAAAAGAAAGGAGTTAAATTCATTCGAGGCGATGTAATTGGAGATGACTCCTGGTATGACGACACACGCTATTCAGTCGATTTACCGTGGAGTGATGAAACCAACTATTATGGATCAGCTATTTCCGCTTTAACTGTATCCGCTGACCACGATTATGATGCCGGATCAATTATTGTAAACGTTATCCCACAAGACATAGGTCAAAGTGGCAAAATTCAGATCGAACCACAGACGGAATATGTCCACATTGTCAATGAAACAGAAACTGTTTCTGCTGATCAAACAACAAAAATAACAGTCAAAAGAGAGCATGGCACGAACACCATTATTATTGCAGGGGAAATTTCAAAAGACACTCCTGAAGAAAATAGCACAGTTGCAGTATGGGAACCAACAGATTTCGCACTTGCTTTTTTTGAAGAAGCACTGCAACGAAAGGGGATTAAGCTTCTTGGTGAAGTGAAACGAGGAGTAACACCTGAAACTGCAAGCTTAATAGCCGCACATGAATCCATTCCACTGTCAGAGCTCATGGTCGCTTTTATGAAACTTAGCAACAATGGACATGCAGAAGTGCTTGTTAAAGAGATGGGGAAGGTGATGAAAGAGGAGGGAAGCTGGGAAAAGGGACTAGAGGTGATGGATGAACAATTACGGTCGTTTGGGGTAGAAACAGATACATTAGTCATAAGAGACGGATCAGGCATATCCCACATTAACTTAGTTTCGGCAAATCAATTAACGAAAATTTTATTTTCTGTTCAATCTGAAGACTGGTTTCCTGTATTTTTACATTCGCTGCCTGTTTCAGGAGGAGAAGACAAATTAGAAAGAGGCACGTTGTATAGACGTTTAGCAAATACAGAGGCAGCAGGAAAGGTAAAAGCTAAAACGGGAACACTAACTACCGTTAGTACGTTATCTGGTTACGTGGAAACAAAGTCTGGAGAAACCTTGATTTTTTCAATCATGTTAAACAATGTATTAGACGGAAAGAAAGCGAAACAATTGGAAGATCAAATTGTCCTGCAGCTAGTCAATCTGTAACAGTAAGCAGGAATAGCTTTGTTTGGCCTGAGGAATTATAAATATCATCTCAGAAGATGCAGGAGGCTTAAGATGGAACATCAACCATTAACATATTTCGAAAAACTAGAAAATGTCTATGTCCTTATGGAAACGAAAAAAATGCTCCAAGCAAAGTTAGAGCAAGTAAAGCAAGAAAATGAACCGACAAATCTGATCGAGGAAGACTTGCGTAAAATTGAAGAAGAAATTGCAGAATATACAGACGGAGTAGATATGCCTGACCCGAATATAACGGTAACAAGTTCTTTATTTAATCCTGCAATTATGGAGGAAATGGAAGGAACCGATTCATAGTACGTTCCTGTTTAAACGCTGAGGAAAACGATAGAAAATCATAAACAGGAGTAGACAAATGAAAAAAATAATTATCTTGCTGTTTGTCCTTTGTATGATGTTGCCAACTACCATAGCGGCAGCAGAAGGCAATGGACAAGTATCTCTCATAGTCAAATCTTCAAGCCATTCATTACATCAAACCGTACTTAAGATCAAGTCAGACAAAATCGTACAAGCGCTATTCCAAGCAAAAACGATCGAATCTGTCTCAGAAATACCTCATTCTAACCACTACCTTTTACTAGAAGATAAAGGGACCGTAAGAATATTTGTGCTTGATTATAAAAACGGGTTATATGATGTTCAACAAAAAGAAAAAATTCAAGTTGAAGAAAAAATCATCAATAAACTTAATGACTACTTTAGTGGGTTAGAGGCGCATCACTTCGGTACAGTTTTCTCGTGGGAGGAAGTTGACAAGCTAATCCCGCGCTACACTTCTTTTACGATTACCGATATCGAAACAGGCTTAAAATTTGAAGCGCAAAGACGAGCAGGATCAAGTCATGCAGATGTCCAACCATTAACAACGAAAGATACAAAAATCATGAAAGAAATCTATAGTGGAAAATGGAGTTGGCAAAGACGAGCAATCCTTGTTCACCATGAAGGAAAAATGATTGCGGCTTCCATGCATGGAATGCCTCATGGTGGGGGAGCGCTAGCAAATAATTTTCCAGGACATTTCTGTATTCACTTTAAAGGCAGTACGACGCACAGATCGAAAAGTCTGGATTTATCCCATCAAATAATGGTGTATAAGGCAGGAGGAATGCTTGCTCCGTACGTGCAGCAACTGCCACCAAATAAGATTGTTGAATTGTTTTTAATCGCATTGAATCAAAATGATCTAGATTTACTAAATTTAATTTATACGGATCAAAACAGGGAGTCAGAAAAATTAATTGAAGAAATTGAGTCGATCAGACTTGTTAAAAAGAAAAATCCGTCGTCTATAAATGGACCGCTTGTATATGAGCTTCCACTATCTTTTCTCGTGAAAAAGAAGAACAAAGGAGAAGTAGGTTCATTCTATACATTCCGAGTGAGACGAGACTCGCCAACGAGTGAATGGAAGTTAGAAAGCGTCCCAACTGACTTACTCCATTAAAAGAGGATGACCTTATCGATGGTCATCCTCTTTCTTCTATAGTAATTTCTCTCGGCAATTTTTGCGGAGCACCAGGAACATTGCGTTGTTCCACATTGATTGAATCAGAGGAAAGAACAACGACGCTCATTTGCCCACCATACACCCTCGCTTGCAATAAAATAGGTTGATTTAATTCATTCCGAAACACAAAGTCAGGTCCATACCAACTAACTGTCGCATCACGGCCACGCGGTACATAAGGAACCCTGCGACTATGAGAATAACGTTGAACAATGGCCAATCCCGCACGATCGACGGCATTGTACAAAGTAGAAGATACTTGACAGATCCCGCCACCAATTCCTTCAGAAAGCTCACCTCTGACAATGACAGGAGCAGGCAAATACCCTCGTTCCTTTGTCCGCTTTCCAACGATTTGATTAAACGAAAACGTTTCTCCAGGGAAAACAACTTGATTATTGATGGCTTCTGTAGCCAATTTTATGTTATGAGAGCGTTGCTTGTTGCGGCTATTAAAGTACGTAACATATTGACCAATTCGCCGAGTACGGATATCAGAAAGGAGTTCACTATCGACTCGCGGGTGAAGTACCTGTCTTGGAACAACAATCTCCATCGAACCTTTGCCAAAATAATATTGGTAAAATAACTGTTTGAACTTATGCTTATTTAACCGGTACCCAACTTGCTCAGAAACAAGGTTTCCCAATTTATCAATCTGAGCATTTACTGGAGGTTCAAACGTTAACTGATCAAGTTGTTGTACAAATTGGTCATACTTCTCATGATCGATCATTTCTCTTCCTAATAGATCATTGGTAAAGTCAGATCGAGAAACTAACGCAATCGTCTCATCGTTATATTCAATTGATAAATCATCGGCAATATCGGTAAAGGGAGCAAAAAGCAATAGAAATCCAAGAAAAATATGTATCATGTTAAAGACTACCTCCTGTTTTTAGTATGAGTTTATGGAGAGGATTTCATGTGGATAATTGGGGAGTGAAGTAAAGAAAAAAGACCCAGTTAGCAACTGAATCTTTATCGCGATATGATATTCGAGATCTTACTTACTTCTAATTCTTTATTCTCCAGCACCTCAATTGAATTCGTGGAGGTTTTTGCAGCTTGTTTCGTCTTTTCAACTAACTTTGATATATTTGGAAACGTTTTTTGTGCTCCTTTTACAAGCAAAGGAACACCAATAAAATCAATATGCATCTTATGCGAAAACAGCCCGCCAAACGTCATTTCAAGCGGTACAGTAGGAGAGGCGTTGGAGCAGATTACTTTCTCATGCTCATAGCCTTTGCCTTCTAACAATAGAAGGAGTTCGCTCATTGCTGTCACCATTTTGTGTGAAAGACCACGGCCAAGTTTGAACACCTGGCTGCCTTCTTCATCAATCCCGTGATAAATAAGCTTCCCTAACGATTTTGACGTTAATTTGTTAAAGATATCAATTCCTAAGATCTCTTCTTTTGTTGGTACACGGTCATTCGGAATCTTTTTTAAATGATAAGCTGCACAAAGGGCAGAAGAGTGGGTCCCTGCATAACAATTGTAAATATAAATCATGTCAAATCACCTCTTAATAAAAGGGATAAGATAGTTTTCCACTCTTACAGCACATTATACTTACCATCGGCTTTTCACCCAACGCTCCAATTTCCGTTTAAGAACAATTTGAATCGGCTCATGCTCTTGACCAATTGGCTTCACAAGAGCCGTCTTCATCCCCGCACGTTTTCCGCACCATACATCAGTAAATAACTGATCTCCTAAGAAGAGACTTGTTTCTTTTGTGGCACCGACGGTTTTCATATGTTTTTCAATTCTTGACGCAGCTGGCTTATTACATTTGCCAAAACCAATAATGCCATTCGGCTCACAAAAACGATCGACACGTCCTTGGCTATTGTTCGATGCAACGATTAATTGCACACCTTGCTCTTTTAACATCGCAATCCAATTCGTTAAATCATCGCCAGCAGGCCGATCGTGACTAGCGAGGGTACTGTCTAAATCGGAAAAGATGGTTTTGATTTGGTTTTTCTTTAACCAATCTGCTGTAATATCTGAGAAGTGGTGAAGATCGAAGTCTGGTTTAAAATATTTCATGTTATGTTTCACTGCCTTTATGTATATGTATTAGATTATCTTTTCTTATTTTAGCAAATATTAGACAAAGATGTTTAGGAAAAATATAAGTTGAATAGAAGAGCGAGGTCTAGGTGAACTGAGACTATATTCTTATAAAGCTTAAATATATAGAAAAAAATCTCTAATGGTTGATATTAAATTGAACCGTTAAATTCTTCCTGTAACTTGGTTGTAGTTGACAATATGTGAACTAAATTGTATAATTATCTCGAAACTGAGGTAATTAAAGGAACTGATATTTATGGATAAGTATGAAGAGGATATTTCTTTAAAATTATTTGTTGTTATGACTCGTGCGATTCAAGCCATTACAAAACGAGTCGAAGAAGATATAAAGGGTTATGGTTTAAATCCAACTGAATTTGGTGTTCTTGAACTTCTTTACAACAAAGGTGATCAACCAATTCAAAAGATTGGTCAAAAAGTATTGCTAGCAAGTAGCAGCATTACGTATGTAGTTGATAAGCTTGAGAAGAAAAAGTATATAAAAAGACAGCCATGCCCAAAAGATCGTCGTGTCACGTATGCGACAATTACAGAGGAAGGCTCTCAGTTAATGAAAGAAATCTTTCCGAAGCATAAAGAAGCTATTGAAGAAATCTTTGGAGGGCTTAAAGCGGAAGAGAAAGAACTAATGATTGATCAATTAAAAAAATTAGGCTTTTATGCACAAGAGCTTTAATTTTTTTACTTATTTATCTCGAATTAAGATTAAATTAATTAATAGTATGATAGAGCTAGGCAGGAGGGTAACATAATGAAATCAATTGATCCAAACCAGCTAGCTGAACGGGAGAATTATAAGTTTTTAACGGGAAGCATTATTCCAAGACCGGTAGCATTCGTGACAACTCTATCAAAGGAGGGCGTTTTAAACGCTGCACCATTTAGTTATTTTAATGTCGTCTCGTCAAATCCGCCGTTAATTTCTGTTTCTGTCGGTCGGAAAGATGGAAAAATGAAAGATACATCGAGAAATGCGATTGAGCGTAATGAATTCGTTGTTCATATTTCTGATGAATCCTATATTGAAAAAATAAACATGACAGCGAAAAGCCTGCCTTCAGATAAAAGTGAAGTTGCCGATTCGGGTTTAACTCCAGTTGATAGTTTAAAAATAGGTGTACCGGGTATAAAGGAAGCAAGGATTCGGATGGAATGTGTACTTGAAAAAGCGATATCTCTTGGTGGAACAGTTGAGAGTCCTTCTTGTGAATTATTAATTGGACGTGTTGTTCTTTACCACATTCGAGAAGACTTGTATGCGAATGGGAGAATTGATACTTCAAAATTACAACCAGTCAGCCGATTAGCTGGGAATGCTTATTCCAAACTAGGAGAGACGTTTGAACTAGAACGTCCACAATAAATAGCCCTTCTACATCAGAAGGGAATTTCTACAAAGGATATCTCGAATTCATATTTTATGAACTCGTTTTATGTAAACTAGAACTAGTTTAAGGGGGGTGTTGGTCTTCCTATGTAAGTACATATAAAAAGGAGTGTGAGAGGCTATGAGATTTATTAAGAAGTTATTTGGTCAAACTAATAAAAAAGAAGAGGAGACGATCAATATGTCAAACGTCAAATTAGCAGTTATTTATTACAGTTCTACAGGTACAAACTATCAATTAGCAAAGTGGGCAGAAGAAGGTGGGAACGCGGCAGGTGCAGAAGTGAAAGTTCTGAAAGTACCTGAACTTGCTCCTGAAGCAGCGATTGAATCAAACCCAGCCTGGAAAGCACATGTCGAAGAAACAAAAGACGTACCAGAAGTAACATTAGATGATCTAGAGTGGGCAGATGCGATTATTTTCAGTGTTCCGACACGTTTTGGTAACATGGCAGCTCAAATGAAGCAATTCATTGATACAACTGGTGGATTATGGTTTGAAGGAAAACTTGCTAACAAAGCGGTTAGTGCGATGTCTTCAGCAAGTAATGCACATGGTGGGCAGGAAGCAACGATTCTATCCCTTTATACAACAATGTACCACTGGGGTGCGATCGTTGCATCACCTGGCTACACAGATCCGTTACTATTTGCTTCAGGCGGGAACCCGTACGGAACAAGTGTAACAGTAAGTCAAGATGGAAAGATGCAAGAAAATGTAGAAGAAGCAGCGAAGTACCAAGCGAAGCGTACGGTTCAAGTTGCTGAGTGGATTAAAAAAGGAAATCAATAATAATGACGCCCCCTCGCTATAGAAGCCTTTCTATGCGAGGGGGTTTTTGTCTAGTTAGATGGAAGGAAACGTCGAGAATCGTAAGGAAATGTTGCTTTATGCGCTTGCCCAGGAAAGGAAAAAATATTCTTTTTATCCGAGCTTAAAAAAAATGGTGGTAACTTATTAACAATAATGAGCTATTTTACTATTTTCAAAGCAATACCCCTTATCTCGACTTTTGTAGACAAGTATTAATTAAACGTTTGTTTAAATTTCGACATCTCACTTTTTAAAGGTGAAATAAAGACCAAAGTAACGCAACATTCATGAAGAAAACTCAGCCAAACTCAAAGTTCGACATGATTAATCAAACGTTTGTTTAATTTTTTAAAACTCATCATCGGCCGTGACACAACAAAAAATAGAGGCACTACCGAAGTGCCTCTATTAACCGTTACTGATGCTTCTCCAAAAACTCAAGCATCTTCTCATAAACTTTTATTTCATTTTCTTTTTTCGAGAATCCGTGCCCTTCGTCATCTAACACAAGGTATTCCACATCAACTCCATTTGCTTTTAGAGCATCAACAATTTGATCAGATTCTTCTTTTACGACTCGTGGATCGTTCGCCCCTTGAATAACAAGCATCGGTTTAACCATGTTGGCTAAGTACGTAATGGGTGAATCTTTTTCTAAGCGCTTTTTGTCTTCAATTGGATCTCCTAACCAGCGTTTCATAATTGGTTTCCAATGTTCTGGAACGGAATTAAGGAATGTGAAGAGATTGCTTACTCCAAAAATATCAACTGTTGCTCGGAAGTATTCAGGGTGTCTACCGGCAAGTAGCAAGCTCATATATCCTCCGTAACTTCCTCCGACGACAAATAGCTTTTCTTTATTCGTAATTCCTTGTTCGAATAACCACTCAATTCCGTGTACGCAGTCAAGGCAAGGGCCTTCACCCCAGTCTCCTTCAACAAGCTTTGTAAAAGAAGCACCGTAGCCAGTACTCCCGCGGAAGTTCGGTGCAAAAATCGTATAGCCGCGATTTAAAAAGCATTGAAACATCGCTCTAAACCATTTTCTTTCCGCAGATTGAGGTCCGCCATGTGGCCAGAAGATCGTATAGCCATTTGAAAGTTCTGATTTTGCTTTAAAGAGTAAGGCTTCGATGTTCATCCCATCAAACGATTTATATGTGATGACGTCAGGTTCGACCATTTGTTCTTCGGAGACACCGAGGACGTTATTTTTTGTTATCTGTTCAAATGGTTGATCTGCTATTTGTACATAAATATTGCTTGGAACGGTTGAGCTTCTGCCGCGAAGATAAAGGTTGCCTTGTTCACTGACAACAAGCTCTTCAATTACGTCCGTTGGGCATTCAATACGTTCCGGAGTTTTAGCACCTAGCTCAAATGAATAAAGATGGTCCGTTACGCCTTTTTCTGTTGCAAAGTATAACTTCTTTTGTTTCTCATTCCATTTAATGAACTCGACATTTTCTTGTTCTAGTTTTAATTGTGGTGTGAACGTCCGGCTGGCAATATCAAATGAAGCAATATAGGAAAACTCTTCTCCATAATTAGTTACAAAGTAAATAGTTGATTCATCGACATATACAGGGCTAGATACAGTGTGTACCTCTTCTTTTGAAGGGGTAAGAAGCACTTCTTGCCCGTCTATATGAAGGTAGGCTACTTGGTACGTGTTAGCAAAAATTCGTGCTGTGACAAAGCTTGCTTCATCCTTCGCAACAGCATAAAGGTATGTCGGTGATTCGACACCCTTATACAGAATCGTATCTTCTTTTGACGTCAGGTCATAACGGTGAATGTTTAAAAACTGAGAATTGTCTTTACTCGTAATGTAATAGAGGATGTTTCCGTCTTTTGATTGATCAGCAAAAAAGAATTTATCGGTCTTGTCACCTGTAATAAGTGGCTGCGGTTTTCCGCCTTCTGCAGGAAGGGCGTAAATATGATAGTTTTCATCACCGTCATCGTCAAAGCCAGCTAGAACGAAACGATTCTCCGGATCTATTTTAATAAAGTTGCACTGTTGGTCCACTTGAGCAAATAGAGAAGGAAACTGGTTTGGAAAGTCAATACTCCAAAGGTTATTCTTTCCGTTTAAATTGCTGCTGAAAATGAGTTTGCCTTCATCCTTGTTTACAGCAAACGTAGAAATCGCATATGTACGAAAAAATTGTTCGACATCAGGCTTAGGGAATTGGATCAAATAGCTCACTCCTTAATTGGGTAATAGATTGCTAGTTATATTTTAACAGATTGTTCAATTGTTCTAAATATTTCCATTTCAAATAAGCAGATTTTTTGCTATTGATTTCGTAAATGACTATAGTGAAGATGTTGCCTTTGTTATTTTTTAGCACTGGATACATAAATAAAAAACATGTAGTTGGAGGGAACGCTATGGTTGTTATTCATGCTTATCTTCATGTGTTGCCTGAAAAAAGAGAGCTCTTTCTTGATCACGTTCAGGACTTAATTACGAACTCAAAAGCAGAAGAAGGAAATATCACATATCATCTGTATGAAGATACGGAAGAAAAAACGAAATTTGTGATGGTCGAAGAGTGGAGAGATGAAGCTGCCGTCCGGTTCCATAATCAAACGGAACATTTTAAAAATTTCGGCGCTAGAGCAGGAGATTGGTTTGCAACTCCTCCAGAAGTACAGCAGTTTGCTGTATCAAGAAAGTATTAGAAAGGAAGACTAATTAATTATGCCAACTTTGGTAGATTCATTTGAATATAAGGGATTACAGCTGAAAAATAGAATTGTTATGCCGCCAATGTGTCAGTACTCCGTTACGGCAAAAGATGGGAAGCCAAACGATTGGCATTTCACACATTATACAAGTCGAGCGATTGGCGGGACAGGGTTAATTATTATGGAGATGACAGATGTGGAGCCAGATGGAAGAATTTCTGATTTTGATTTAGGAATCTGGTCCGATGATCATATTCCGGCATTTGAACGGATCGTAAAGTCTTGCCAAAGCTACGGTGCGAAAGTAGGCATTCAAATTGCACACGCTGGTCGAAAAGCAGAGGATGCAGAAGTTCCTGTTTCTTCAACATCAGTTGCTTTTTCAGAGGATTACAAAGCGCCTCGAGAATTAACAACAGAAGAAGTAGAAGAGATGGTAGGTAAGTTTGAACAAGCGTTTCAGCGTGCAGTAGCGGCTGGTGTGGATACAATTGAAATTCATGGAGCACATGGGTACTTAATTCATCAGTTCCAATCTCCGTTAACGAATAAACGAGAGGACAAATACGGGCAAGATAAAAGTTTATTCGGACGTGAAATCATAAAAGCTGCGCGTCGCGTGATGCCAGAATCGATGCCTTTAATTATGCGAATTTCAGCAAAAGAGTACACCGAAGAAGGCTACGATGTGAATTATGCGATTGAGTTAGCACAGAAGTATAAAGAAGAAGGTGTGGATATTTTCCATATTTCTTCAGGTGGGGAAAGCAACAATGGACCTGAATACTCTGGCCAAGGATATCAAGTCGACCTTGCTAAAGCAGTGAAACAAGCGTTAGATGTACCAGTAATTGCTGTTGGAAGAATGGAAGATGCTCAGTTTAGTGATGAGGCTGTCCGTGAAGGAAAAGCAGATCTTGTTGCCGTTGGTAGAGGAATGCTTCGCAGTCCGTTTTGGGCGAATGAAGCTTCGCTTGCATTAGGTGGAGAAATTTTAACTCCGAATGCGTTACGAGCAGGATATAGTTTCTAATAAAAAAGGTATCCACCAAGGTGATTTTACCCTGTTGGATACCTTTTTCCATCCTAAGTTGCATTATGCTGACTTTCTTCGTATGCAATTAGGACAACATCCTTATCGGTGGTGCTTCTAATTTCGTCTTCTAACGATACGATTCTCTCTAATAAGTCAGGGCTTAAATCTGCCGCTGTGTAGCGATCAAATTCTACTGGTTTATTTGACTCCATTTGGTTCAACTCCTTCATTTACTCAATAATAAAATTCTCTTAAGTAAGAAGTTCTATACTGACTTATAAAATGTAATGATATGGAATTGTTGTTATACTGCTTCATTAGTAGGTAAATGCTATGAGTAAAACTAAGCATGAAGGTGAGGATCTTGAAGATTTTATGCCTTGACGGTGGTGGAATTCGCGGAGTGTTTGAAGTAGCAATCTTACAAGCACTCGAAGAAGAATACAATCAGCCTATTACGAATTTATTTGATCTCATAGCAGGAACGAGCACAGGTTCAATTATTGCTACATCGGTTATTTTAGAAAAAAGAATGTCTGATGTATTAGACAGCTATAAGCAATTTGGAAAGAAGGTTTTTAAGCGCCAGGCGAAAATTGGGATATTTAAAAGTGTTTATAGTGATAAGGATTTGCGCCAATATTTTAAGGGGATGTTCGGTGATCTAACGTTATCAGATATAGAGAAACCGCTTTTAATTCCAGCGGTCGATGTGACTCATGGAAAACCATATGTATACAGGTCAAATTATGGTCATCCTGGCAGCGATGATCTCTCAATAAAATTATGGGATGCTGTGCTCTCATCTTGTTCAGCACCTGTATATTTTCCACCAAACAACATTAAAAATAAATATTTATCTGTTGATGGAGGGTTATGGGCCAATAATCCATCATTGGTTTGTATTACAGAGGCACTCGATTATTTTAAGTTGAATGTAGGCGACTTGAAGATTTTATCACTTGGTACAGGGTTACAGGACATTGAATACAACATTGAACCAGATAAATATTGGGGAATTAAAAAGTGGTTGCCTTTTCGTTTAATGACAATGAAAGTTCAACCTAAGTTACTTGACTTAGCTCTTGACCTTTCGTCTGAATCGATTTCCTATCATTGTCAAATTCTTTTAGGAAGGCAATATTTTCGTTTAAATAGGGATTTAGGAGATGAAATTCCTTTTGATGATATTACATTTGTTGATGAATTAATTGCATTAGGAAAGCGTGTGTTCGAAGAGAAAAAAGATGAAATTAAGAAGTTTTTAGATTTAGAATGACAGGAAAGAGACAATTTATCCAATTGTAAGCATATAATGAAACAAAATAGAGTAAATGAGGTGAGGATAAGGTGGTAACGGAAGTCTATTTAAATGATGTATCAATCCCTGTAATCAGTTTTAAGTCTGAGCAGATAGAATCAAGTGAAGGGAAATCTTTAACGAAAATTACATTTGATTTTAAAGTGAGAAGTGGAGAGGAATATCACAAAATCACTACATTGCTCTATAAAATGAATTTTGATGTGAGGGTTCCCGCACAAGAGGTAGAATTCAAGGGTACCATCCAGAACTATTCTACGTCATTTACCAATTTGTATGAGGAAAATAATGTAGGTGTGTTTCACCTTCAACTCATTGAGGGAGCTTAAATAGCATGCAATAAAGAGGAGAGGATGACAAAAATAAAAAAGAATAACAAAGAATAACAAAGTCATCCTCTCAGTGGATTTAATAAAAATAAGGGAAGAAGAACCTTCTTAAGAAATGGAATGGAAAATGATGACGTCTGAAACGACGGAATCTTCTAGGGAAACCATAGCCATACCCATATCCAGGAAATCCTCCATACCCCCCATAACGAAGGTCTGTTTCGTCATCGCGGTCCGTATCACCGGCTGGCATAAGCATGTTCACACCGTTACGGTCGATTCCATCGATAATTCCATCATGAACTTGACCGTCTTGTGTTTCAAATTGCATTAAGTGATGATGATACCTTTGACATAAATCATGTAATTGTTGAAGATGATCAGGACTTAATCCCATGTGTTGTTGTTGCATAGTAGGATCCATCGCCATATGTGGTTGCTGTGGCATCATTCCGTGCTGAACTGGTTGACCTTGTTGCATTTGATTCATTTGCTGATTGTGCATTGATTTTCTCCTCCTTTTCTAAAACCAAGATATTCATCTATGGGTAAATGTGACACTATGGATTTTGAAAAAAATTGAATTTTTTTGAGGGAACTGTATGTAATAGAGTTGATGGAAGCTATAAGTGGGTTAAAACAGGGTTTTAACTTGGATAGTGGCAGAAGAGTGAGGATGGGATTTTAGAAAAGGTTACAGTGGAAACAGAAGAAAATCCGGATACAGAGAAAGTAACAAAAAATAGAGCATTCGAAAGCTTATCCCTGTACTTTTTCGAATGCTCATTAACGAATGGATTATGGTTTAAGAACAACCTTAATACAATCATCGTCATGATTATTAAACATTTTGTACGCTTCATTCGCATCATCAAGGTTAGCTACATGTGTAATAATTTCTCTAGGGTCGTATTCATTATTGACAATTTGGTCATATAATGTCGGCATAATTGGGATGACAGGAGCTTGTCCCATTTTTATCGTAATGTTTCGTGAGAAGAATGGACCTAATGGAAAGTTATTATAATGGCTGCCATACACGCCGGTTAATTGAACCGTTCCAGCTTTTCTGACAGCTTTTGTTGCAATTTGAACAGGACCGAGTGTTCCACCTTGAAGCTTTAATTTCTGTTCGATAAACTCCAGTGGAGATTTCTTCCCGTCCATTCCTACACAGTCAATGACAACATCGGCGCCGCCTGAAGTGATTTCTTTTAAATGTTCACCCATGTCAGAAAATTCGGTAAAGTCAAATGTCTCAACATTGTTTGTTTTTTTCGCGTGATTAAGGCGATAATCTAAATAGTCAACAGCAATCACACGCTTAGCGCTTTTTTTCCATGCATATTTTTGCGTCATTAGACCAACTGGTCCGGATCCTAGCACAATAACAGTATCTCCTTCTTTTACGCCCGCATGTTCGACACTCCAATACGCAGTCGGTAGTACATCCGATAAAAAGAGGAGAGATTCATCTTCAACCTCACATGATTCTGGTATGACAAAAGGAGTAAAGTTGCCGAATGGGACTTTTAAATATTCAGCCTGTCCACCTGGGTGATTTCCGAATTTTTCTGTATAGCCAAAATACCCACCTGAGTCATAGTGCGGATTGGAATTGTCACATTGACTCGTTAAATCATGTTCACAATAAATACAATGACCGCAGGCTACGTTAAAAGGAACAACGACTCGATCCCCTTTTTTTACTTTCGTTACATCAGGGCCGACTTCTTCAACAATTCCCATGGGCTCATGACCGATGCTATATCCTTTTGGTACAGGAAAGTTGCCTTGGTACAAATGTAAATCAGAGCCACAAATGGCTGTGCTCGTTATTTTTACAATGATATCGTCTTGTTTCTCAATTTTAGCGTCCTCTACGTTTGTCACTTCCACGTGATTTGGACCTTGATATGTTACGGCTCTCATGATGACACTCCATTCATTTATCTTTCTTATATTTTACAGTATCTCCACTTAGTAACTTCGAACGTCAGTCAATTATTAACATCTATTATGCAATGTGAGGATTACTGATTTAGATTAGTAAAGATGGGTAACATAAAAAATATAAGACCGGGACTGACAAGATAATGGGAGATAAGGGGGACCTTATTCATGAAAATAACACCAGAACAACGAGTGACGTTGCATGAATTTAATAACTTAACCAAGTCATTAAGTTTTAATATGTATGATGTATGTTATACGAAAACGAAGGCTGAGCGTGAAGCGTATATAGAGTATATTGATGAGCAATACAATGCGGATCGTCTTACGAAAATTCTTGAAAACGTAACAGAGATTATCGGTGCGCATGTGTTAAATGTCGCTAAGCAAGATTTTGTTCCACAAGGAGCGAGTGTTACGTTACTAGTATCAGAGGGACCGGTAGTGGAAGTACCAACCGAATCTTATGATGAATCACCAGGGCCATTGCCAGAATCAGTTGTATTGTCTTTAGATAAAAGTCACATCACCGTTCATACGTATCCTGAGTATCATCCAGTAGAGGGGATAAGTACGTTTAGGGCAGACATCGATGTTTCTACATGTGGAGAAATCTCTCCGCTAAAAGCTCTTAACTATTTGATTCACTCGTTTGAAACGGACATTATGACAATGGATTATCGTGTTCGTGGCTTCACACGGGATATTCAAGGACAAAAGTTATTTATTGATCACGAAATTAATTCCATCCAAAACTACATACCGGATGAAGTGAAAAAATTGTATGACATGATCGATGTGAATATTTACCAAGAAAATATTTTTCACACGAAATGTAAGCTAAAGGAATTTGATTTGGATAATTATTTGTTCGGTACAACAAAGGTAAATCTTCACCCAGGAGAAGCGGAAGAAATCACGGCAAAGCTGACAACCGAGATGGATGAGATCTTTTACGGGAAAAACATTCATTAATAAGAGAGGTGTTTCGAAAGCAGAGAGAGGTGGCAATGGCTCCGTTCGCCACGCGCCTTTTAGAGGAGCACCCCTCTCCTCTTAAGGCTTAAAAAATGTAGCGATTCCGCTCATTGCTTCGGGCTGTCCCAAGGTCGAAATTACACCTTTTGGGACAGCCCCTTCGTTATTTATTCTTTTTACGAGACGTTTTCATATCATCACTAAAGAATTCGTCACGAACACTTTTTGGGATATGGTTATCTGTTGAAGCATAATTGCCAGCTCTATACGTGTTTTCGTTGTTTAACTTGTCTTTCTTATCCATATCAATCCCTCCTTTGCTTCCTTATTATTTTATTGTTAAGTAGCAATTAACAAAGGTAATTACTTCTATGAAAGCTTTTAACAAAAGAGGGAATGATAAGAGTAGAAATGGAGATGATCCAAATGGCGAGAAGAAGACGATTACTTGTACCTGAAGCAGAACAAGCGGTTAATCAATTCAAAGGACAAGTAATGGCAAAAGAGGGATTCAAAGCTTCAAATCCTGAGAATGTAAAATATGAGGTAGCAAAAGACTTACATGTGCCATTCAAAAAAGGCTACAACGGTCACCTTACTTCTAAACAAGCAGGTGAAGTCGGTGGCAAAATCGGCGGGAGTATGGTAAAAGAAATGATTCGAATGGCGCAGCAAAATCTAAATAAATGAAGAGGTGGAACTCGTGAAGGAACGAAGAGGTGTTTGTGATGAACCGGTAGAGCATCTATTGCAAGAACAAGAATATGAACATGAGTTTGCAGAAGAATTATCAGACGGTGGAGAACGAAATGAGTTTGCAGAAAAGCAGCAGGAAGGACCATCGAGACGCAAACGGATTAGAACTGGATGAAGTAATGTGGATTTGATGTCAAGAAACGGTTAAAAGGAGGTGCTTTTTGTATCTCCTTTTTTGTGTACTGATAACACAACAACCACATTAAAAATATTAAAAATAGAGGGGTGAAAATAAACATTATCTTAGTATGAAACTAGTAACTACTAAAAATTAACACATTCTCTTACCTTCATTCTATATCTCTACTACAGTATAATAGTTACTATGAAATTACTATACTAGGAGAAGATTCAGATGATTAACACAAACCTAGATTTATCCTCTGAGATGAAAAACAATCATCTGACTGCCGATTTCACCGTACATGAGATGAAAATGCTTAGTAAGTTTTCCGAGCTTGTACATTTTAAAAAAGGTGAATACATCGTAAAAGAAGGAGAACCGAACTCGTTTTTGTATATGATAAAAAATGGAATGGTTAAATTGTATAAAGGAAGAAACAACCTTGTTTCTACTTATAAAGAAGGAGACGTTTTTGGAGAGTGCTCTCTCTATGATGAGGTTGGTCAACAACCTGAAACGGTCATATCCCAAGAGTCGACGTCAGTTATAAAAATCAATGTAGGGCTGCTCTTTGCGGCAGATCGATATAAAGATCTTCAAATACGCTTATTAAGTAAAGTCGTTTCTCAGCTTTCAACCGAATTAGATCAAAAAAATGAACAAATGATCGATAATGAAACTAAGGAAAAGAAGTCACATAAAGCATTGGGTGTATTAACGACCAATTTATTGACAGTGGTGTCAGTTTATACGTTGTTATTAATTTCACTTACCATATTTGTTGAAGCAACAGGTGTGTCCACCTATGTTGATATTAGTATCATAATCATTTTTGCATTAGTTATGGTAATGATTATGAAAAAAAGTGGCTATTCGTTTAAATCATTTGGTGTAACGATGAAAAATTGGAAGCAGCATAGTAAAGAAGCGATACTTTTGACACTGCCTGTTTTATTCTTTTTCTTGATTTTAAAGTGGGGGTTAATTACATTTATACCTGCGTTTTCTCACATTCCTTTGTTTAACATAAAAGCAACGTTTGAAGACATCGGATTTTCGTATTCCGTGTTCGCATTTTCTGTAGCAGTATATATATTGTTTTCCGTTGTCCAAGAGTTTATTGCAAGAGCAGGATTGCAATCGGCTTTGTACAAGTTTCTTCCACCTACAAAAAGAAAAGTTTTAATATCGATATTGTTATCAAATCTATTGTTTGCGATGGCACATTCGCATATAAATATTTGGTTTGCCCTGACGGCTTTTCTACCTGGTCTGTACTGGGGATGGATGTTTGCGCGTCAACGCTCTCTTGTGGGAGTGTCTATCTCTCATATGATGATTGGGATCTGGGTGTTATTTATTTTAGGTTTTACAGAATTCTTAACTCTATAAAAATCACTTAGCTAGGTATGAACAAGTTAAAATGTAGCCACTGCATTCACTTTTTCAGGGGTGTACCAAAAGATCAAAACTCGACTTTTATCGGTACAGCCCTTTGCTTTTCATTTTTTGTGAAACTAGGTACTTTGATTGTAGAAACAGTGAAGGAGGAAATTTGATGATAGTACATTATCAGGCAATCGTTCATGGAAGAGTTCAAGGAGTTGGGTTTCGTTATTTTACTCAGCAAGAAGCTTTGAAGCACAACATTAAAGGGACAGTTCGGAATTTAGAAAATGGATCGGTTAAGATCGATGCAGAGGGCTCTAGAGAAGACATGTCAGCATTCATTCAAGCGGTGAAAAAGGGTCCTATGTTTTCTAAAGTTACAGATGTTGAGTTATACGAACTAGAAGAAACAAAGCAGTATACATCCTTTTCAATTGTATACTAAACGGAGAATATTGAATGATTTTTTTACATGATAAGGGATTGGGCATAGGGGGTAGAAACTGATTTGAGGCAACCTTTCTTATGTAACCAAAAAATACATTGAAAAAATCGCATCATGTCCTTCAAAAATAGGAGGACATGCTGTAATATAGTTAATAGGAGATATTATGACCTAGTCATAATTGAAGTTAGGGTGATGAAATGAAGCGTGTTGGTATCATCGGAATTGGTGCGTATGTTCCAGATAATATTGTAACAAATCGTGACTTAGAAAAACGTGTAGATACAACTGATGAATGGATACGAACAAGGACTGGAATTGAGGAACGTAGAATTGCATGTGATGATATTGATACGTCTCATATGGCAATTATGGCTGCAAAAGAGGCGATAAAAGATGCTGAAATTGAAGCTGAAGAAATCGACTTAATCTTAGTAGCGACGGCAACTCCGGATTATTCGTTTCCATCTGTTGCTTGTTTAGTTCAAGGTGCACTAGAAATTCAAAATGCAGCGGCTATGGACATTAGTGCGGCTTGTTCAGGATTTGTTTATGGAGTCGTGACAGGTCAACAGTTTGTTCAGAGTGGTACATACAACAATGTTTTGGTTATCGGTAGTGAGAAATTCTCTAAAATTGTTGATTGGTCAGATCGAGATACGTGTGTGTTATTTGGTGATGGTGCTGGAGCTGTTGTGTTAAGTACCGTTTCAGAACAAAGAGGTATTCTGGCAGTTGATTTAGGTGCTGATGGAAGTGGTTCGGAGCATTTATTGGTAGAAAAAGAATCGAACTATGTTGCAATGAATGGGAGAGAAGTATTTAAGTTTGCAGTAAGGCAAATGCCTGAATCTAGTTTGAACGTAGTAGAAAAGGCTGGATTAACGAAAGAAGATGTGAATTTTCTAATACCGCACCAAGCCAATATGAGAATTATTGAAGCGGCAAGAGAACGGCTAGGACTTGAGAAAGGACGAGTCTCAACCACTGTTAGAGAACATGGAAATACATCTGCGGCGTCTATTCCATTGGCGCTATATTCAGAAGTGAAAAATGGCAATATTCATGATGATGATGTTATTGTCATGGTTGGTTTTGGTGGAGGTTTAACTTGGGGTTCGTTCTGTTTAAAATGGGGAAGATAATACGGTAAAAAGGGGAGTAAGCATATGAAAAGACGCGTGGTTGTTACGGGAATTGGAGCAGTGACACCGTTAGGAAATGATGTTGTCACAACATGGAACAATGTAAAACAAGGTGTCTCTGGTATTGGACCGATGACTAGAGTAGATTCAGACCAGTTTAACGTGAAAGTGGCTGGTGAGGTAAAAGAGTTTGTTCCATCTGAATTTATGGATGGCAAAGAAGCACGAAGAATGGCTCGTTTCACGCAATTTGCGATTGCAGCAAGTAAGATGGCTGTAAAGGACGCAGGATTACAAATTGGCGATAACATTGAAGAAGAGCGTGTGGGTGTATGGATCGGCTCTGGAATTGGTGGATTGGATGCGTTTGAAGAGCAACATAAACGCTTTTTAGATAAAGGACCAAAACGGGTGAGTCCTTTTATTATCCCAATGCTGATTCCTGATATGGCATCAGGGAGGGTGTCAATTGAGACAGGAGCAAAAGGAATCAATAATTGTTCAGTAACAGCCTGTGCTTCAGGCGCTAATTCCATTGGTGATGCATTTCGTGTCATTCAAAATGGTCAGGCTGACGCGATGATTACAGGTGGAACAGAAGCCGCAATTACAGATATGACGATTGCTGGATTTGCTAATATGACGGCCTTATCTACAAATCCAGATCACAAGACAGCAAGTCGTCCGTTTGATAAAAATCGCGACGGCTTTGTGATTGCAGAAGGTTCAGGTGTTCTTATTTTAGAAGAATTAGAACATGCGCAAGCGCGTGGGGCGACGATTTATGGAGAGATCGTCGGTTACGGAGCAACTGGTGATGCTCATCACATTACCACTCCGGCACCTGAAGGAGAAGGTGGTCAACGAGCAATGAAATTAGCACTATCTGATAGTGGAATTTCTCCAGAAGAAGTAGATTACATTAACGCTCATGGGACAAGTACTTATTATAATGACCTATATGAAACAGCAGCAATTAAGGAAGTCTTTGGGGAGCATGCGTATAAGCTTTCCATTAGTTCAACAAAATCAATGACTGGACACTTACTAGGGGCTGCTGGTGCAATTGAAGCGATCTTTTCATTGTTATCAATGAGAGACGGGATTATTCCACCGACGATCAATTATGAAACGCCTGATGAAGAACTTGATTTAGACTATGTTCCGAACGTAGCGAAAGAAAAAGAAGTCAACGTTGTGTTCTCGAATTCATTAGGGTTTGGTGGCCATAATGTAACATTGGCATTCAAGAAAATATAATTTTTACTGACCTAATCATCAATTTGATTAGGTTCTTTTTTGTTGAAAATGTCGTACTTGTAAGCATAGCTGAATCGATTATTTTCTAGGAATATGCCTGAAGATCCCCCATAAAATGTGAAAAAAAGGGGTGTGAGAAAATGGCTATTCATGTTGTACAGTCCGGCGATTCATTGTGGAGAATTTCACAACTTTATAACGTTCCCATACCAACCTTAATGGAAATCAATGGGTTAGAATCACCTTTACTTGTTCCTGGTTTAGCACTATATATTCCTGCTAATATGCTGACCAATCGCTTTTATGAAATAAGTGCTGGGGATACGCTTTGGTCAATAGCTAGAAGGTATCAAACAACGGTCGAAGCGATTTTAGCAGTGAATCCGCAAATAAACGTTTATTTTCTTCAAATTGGTCAAAGAATTACTGTGCCAACACCTTTAAAAATGAACATGACAACATTGGGATTTTTCGTCCCGTATTCTATTCCTTATTTCCTCCCAGTATTTGAACAGTTTGCGAATCAATTAACGTATTTAGCCGTTGTTTCTTATTCTTTTACGGAAGAAGGATGGGCGTATGTTGATCTTCCTGATGATCAAATTCCTGAAAGAGCTCGGCAATTAAATGTTGTTCCATTGTTAATGATTCGAAACATTACCGCTGCAGGAGTGTTTAGTGCAGAGTTAGTCGGGACAGTACTTGAAAATCCAACCTTCCGCGGAAACCTAATTCGGAGTCTAATGAACTTCGTTGAGCAAAGGGGCTATGGAGGGGTTAGTATTGATTTTGAATTTATCCCACCACCAAGGCGAAATGATTTTGTTATCTTTCTAACTGAATTAAAAACTGCATTAGGGGATTTGGTTTTACATGTAAATGTTCATGCGAAAACGGTTGATATCCCAACCAATCCAATTATCGGAGGCCATGATTATCGGGGGATTGCTGATGCTGCTGATATTGTCGCTGTTATGACAATGGATTATGGTTATCCAGGTGGTCCCCCTGATCCGGTAAGTCCACTTTGGTGGGTAGAAGAAGTGATTCGTTATTCTTTAACAGAAATCGATCGAAACAAACTGCAAATTGCCTTGCCGATGTATGGATATGACTGGATTCTAGGAACAAATGTAACAAGAGGATGGTCGCTGAATGATGCCCAAAACCTAGCTATTAATTCAGGTGCTGTGATTAATTTTGATCCGACAGCAATGTCACCAAATTTTTTATATTGGATAGGGACAGAAGGGCATATTGTATGGTTTGAAGATATTCGTAGCTATGAAGAAAAATACAAACTGATTGATTTTTATGGGTTACTTGGAGCAACCTTCTGGGAAACTCGATTGCCGTTCCCTCAAAATTGGGATTATATGGAACGACATATTAACGTACAGAGTTAATTGATAATAAAAAAGCAATGCTCTCGTGAGTGAGGAGGCATTGCTTTTACTATTTTTTTATGCAGCTTTTTTGCTGTAATCATCACAACGAATTTCTGCATTTTTCCTTTGGTAGTAATACCAATTAAGCCCAATAGAGATCACATAAAATGCAATGAAGTAATACAATGCTGAAATCGGTGTGCCCGTTGTTGATACAGACCAACCAAATAACTGCGGAATAAAGAATGATCCATATGCAGCAAAGGCTGCTGTAAATCCTAAAACAGGAGCTGCTTCTTTAACCGGGAAGATGATCGGGATCATTTGGAATGTTGACCCAGAACCCATTCCTGCAGCAATAAATAATAATAGGAACGATACTAAGAACCCAGCAAAGTTTTGTTGGCCGATAAAGTAAATAACAGAAAGGGCTCCAAGTGTCATAGCAACAAGTACGTAAGCTGTTACTCTTGCACCACCAAATTTATCAGAAACCCATCCGCCAACAGGTCGGAATGCTGCTGCTAAAAAGGCACCTAGAAAGGCTAATGCAACGTAATCTGGGAATTGTGAGCGTAATAATAATGGAAATGCTGCTCCGTATCCAATAAATGAACCGAATGTAGCTACATATAAAATAGTCATGATCCACGTATGCTTCCGCTTTACAATAACAAATTGGTCTTTCACTGACTGCTGAGCAGTTGGTAAGTTATCCATTCCGAAATACGCAACAATTGTCATCACAGCAATTGGTATGACCCAAATGAATGCCGCATTTTGTAACCAAATTTCCTGGCCATTTGCTAACACTTGACCTTCTCCACCAATGAAAGCAAATGTACTCACTGCAATGATAAGTGGTGTCACGAATTGAACAACAGAAACCCCCATATTTCCTAAACCACCATTAATACCAAGCGCAGTTCCTTTTTCTTTTTTCGGGAAAAAGAAACTGATGTTTGCTAAAGCAGAAGAGAAGTTTCCTCCACCAAGTCCACACAATGCTGCTAGCAGCAACATAACCCAGTAAGGTGTATCAGGATTTTGAACTGCAAAACCAATACCTAGCGTAGGGATTAATAGTACCCCTGTTGAGAATACGACCCAGTTTCTACCACCGAATTTTCCGACAGCAAATGTGTACACAAAACGTAGTGACGCACCAACAAGTCCTGGAATAGCCGCTAACGTAAATAATTGTTCATCAGTAAAGGCAAAACCAATGTCATTCAACCTAACTGCTACAACCGACCAAATTTGCCAAACGATAAAGGCGAGCATTAGTGTTGGAACTGAGATCCATAGATTTCTTTTGGCGTGCCTTTTCCCTTCTCTTTCCCAGAATTCTGTGTTCTCTGGATTCCATTCTTTTATTCTTCCCATGTCGATTTCCCCCAATAATGGATTAATATATTTGAAATACATCTTTTTATCATACTCAAATCATACAAAGTTACTATCCACATGAAAGTGATGAATGTCACATTCGCGAATGTTTTGCAAAGCGTAAAAGCTTGTTTTATGTTTTATATATAATAGGAAACAATCAGGGGGAGACAGGTTGAAAAAAATAAATATTAAATATTGAAGAATTGTTTAAAACAGAAATCGACACCTTGTGAAAAATTGAACATTATTTTTGAAAGTGTGACCTTTCTCACATAAATGGTGGAAATATTGTCCTAGAATGATCAGTAGAAAAAGCATGTGAACTACTGAACAACTTGGAGGGATAAATAATGGCAAAGAGAAAGTTAGTTATGATAGGAAATGGGATGGCAGGTGTTCGTGTCATAGAAGAGATTTTAAAACTTAACCGTGATTTATACGAGATCACAATCTTCGGAAATGAGCCTCATCCTAACTACAATCGTATTCAGTTATCAAATGTGCTACAAGGAAACACGACATTTGAAGAAACAATAATTAATGATCTGAATTGGTACGCGGCGAATCTCATTCAACTCTTTACAGGTGAGACAGTAACTGGAATAGACACCAATAAAAAACTTGTTATCTCAGATAGAGGGCGTGAAGTAGCTTACGATGAATTGATTCTAGCAACAGGATCGTTGCCATTTGTCTTGCCGGTACCTGGTGCAGATAAAGAAGGTGTCATAGGTTTTCGCGATATTAAAGATTGTGAGGATATGATTCAAACAGCAAAGCAATACAAAAAAGCCGTCGTCATTGGTGGAGGATTGTTAGGTTTAGAAGCGGCAAAAGGATTAATTCATTTAGGAATGAAAGTAGATATTGTACATTTAATGGAACATTTAATGGAACGACAACTTGATGCGGTTGCATCATCAATGTTGAAGAGAGAATTGGAAGAACAAGGAATGAACTTCCTAATGGAAAAAGCAACGGTCGAACTTACTGGTTCAGATCGAGTTGAAGGCATCCGCTTCAAAGACGGTACAGAGACTGAAGCAGATTTAGTTGTAATGGCTGCAGGGATCAAACCAAATGTTAGTCTTGCAAAAGAAAGCGGAATCTATGTAAACAGAGGAATTGTCGTAAATGACTTTATGGAAACAAACATTCCGCATGTATATGCAGTTGGTGAATGTGCAGAACATAGAGAGATTGTTTACGGTCTAGTTGCTCCGCTCTATGAGCAAGGAAAAGTGTTGGCACAAGTACTTTGCAATCAGAAAGATAAAGGCTATGAAGGCTCCATCACTGGAACGCAATTAAAAGTTTCAGGGATTGACCTTTTCTCAGCTGGGGAAATTTACGATGATAATACATCAAAAGCAATTGTTGTTCACAATGAATATGAAGGAATCTATAAAAAAGTATTAGTTCGTGATGATCATATTGTAGGGATTGTTTTGTACGGTGACACAAAAGATAGCAACCGATTGTTTAAAATGCTGAATGAGAAACAAGATGTGTCAGACTTTACTTCTATTTCATTTCTTCATTCTCAAGAAGCTTCTGACACAAATGATGTGGCTAGTATGCCAAATGATGAGGTTGTTTGTGGGTGTAATGGGATTAGTAAAGAAACGATTGTTAACGCAATCCAAGAGGAAGGGGTCACAACGGTAGAACAAGTCGGAGGATGCACGAATGCGGGGCGTTCATGTGGAAGATGCAAACCTGTAATTCAAGACATTATTGCCTACACTCTTGGAGATGAATTTGCACAAACAGCCGAGAAAAAGACCGTATGTGGATGTACAACATTAAGCCGTGATGAAGTAGTGGAAGAAATCCGCGAAAAAGGATTAACAACGATCAAAGAAGTCATGAATGTATTGCATTGGAAAAATGAAGAAGGTTGTTCAAAATGCAGACCTGCTCTTAATTATTTCTTAGGGATGATTTATCCTGACTATGCGGATGAAAGAGATTCACGTTTAGTAAATGAAAAAATGCATGCAAACATTCAAAAAGACGGTACGTATTCTGTCATTCCGAGAATGTACGGTGGAGTCACAACAGCAAAAGATTTACGCAAATTAGCGGATATTGCAGAGAAGTATGATGTTCAATTACTAAAAATAACGGGCGGACAGCGTATTGGTTTATATGGATTAGAAAAAGAACAACTGCCAGCTGTTTGGGAAGACTTAGGTATGCCTTCTGGTTATGCATACGGAAAAACGCTACGGACAGTAAAAACATGTGTTGGAGCTCAATTCTGCCGCTTTGGTACTCAAGATTCTATGAGTCTAGGAATTGAATTAGAGAAACGTTTTGAACGACTCGATACTCCCCATAAAGTAAAAATGGGTGTGTCAGCTTGTCCACGAAACTGTGCAGAAGCAGGGATTAAAGATGTGGGAATTGTCGGTCTAGATGGAGGTTGGGAAATTTACGTAGCAGGGAACGGCGGAACAGACCTAAGAGCTGGAGATTTATTATGTAAAGTGAAAACAGAAGAAGAAGTTTATGAAATTACAGGAGCGTATTTACAATATTACCGTGAAACAGCTCTATATTTAGAAAGAACATCTACATGGGTTGAGCGTGTTGGATTAGACCATGTAAAGGAAGTCTTAGCCAATGAAAAAACAAGAAATGAGTTAAATGAGAGATTAAACCAAACGCTTGCACGTTATGAAGAGCCTTGGCAAAAAGCAGTAGAAGAAGAGCAAATCCGAAATGCTTATTATTCAAAACGTGAATTATTAAAATTATAAAAATAGAAGGGAGAGGAATCTAAATGATTTCTACTGGAACTCGAATCAATATTTGTAACTATAATCAACTACCAAGTATGATTGGACAAGTTTTTGTTATAGATCATGAAGAAATTGCTGTGTTTCGACTATCAAACGGAAAGGTACGAGCAATCGAAAACAAAAGTCCGCATCCAAAGGGGGGGAAATTGGCTGATGGTCTAATAAGCGGTGAATTTATTTATTGTCCGATTCATGATTGGAAAATTTCACTTGTCGATGGAAAAGTGCAAGCTCCTGATAGAGGACTTGTCAAAACATTTCCAATTGAAATAGACGGGGAAGATGTTTTTCTCATTGTTTAACATCACGTTACGTATTCAATAATTTGTCACGAATGAAAGTGGTATTTGTGATAAAAATCACATTGTTTTATTCGAATATCTATTAATCTTATATGTGTAAGGTAATAAAAGTTATATCAGCTAGTCAACTGGGTTAGGTGTATAGGTGAGAGATGTGATTACGTTAATAGTTATGCAACTAACCATGTGAATGGATTCACATGATTTTAGTGAAAATTAACCTTTAGATGTAGAGAGTGAGGGTGAATGTAAATGAACCACTGGAGAACATTCAATCAAGGAAAATGGCAAACGGATGTAGATGTAAGAGATTTTATTCAACGTAATTACGTTTTATATGAAGGAAATGACGAGTTCTTAGAAAAAGCAACCGATCAATCACGAGAGCTATGGGATCAAATCATGGATCTAAGTAAAAAAGAACGCGAAAAAGGTGGCGTGTTAAACATGGATACATCGATCGTTTCAACGATTGTATCTCATGGGCCAGGATACTTAAATCAAGAAATAGAACAAGTTGTCGGTTTACAAACGGATGAACCTTTTAAAAGATCGATGCAACCATTTGGTGGTATTCGAATGGCTGCTGATTCGTGCAATGCATACGGATATACATTATCCCCTGAAGTAGAAGAGATTTTTACGAAATATCGCAAAACACATAACCAAGGCGTGTTTGATGCCTACACTCCAGAGATGAGGATGGCTCGTAAGGCAGGAATTGTTACAGGTCTTCCAGACGCTTACGGACGAGGAAGAATTATTGGAGATTACCGAAGAGTAGCCCTTTACGGAGTAGATTTCTTAATTAAACAAAAACAAGATGAATTAAATACAACTGGTTCGATCATGTCTGAAGATGTGATACGTGACCGCGAAGAAATAGCTGAACAAATTAAAGCACTTAAGGAATTAAAGGAAATGGCAGCGTCTTATGGTTTTGATATCTCACAACCAGCAACAACGGCGAAAGAAGCGTTCCAATGGTTGTACTTTGCTTATTTAGCAGCGATCAAAGAGCAAAATGGAGCAGCGATGAGCTTAGGCCGTGTCTCTACGTTCCTAGACATTTATATTGAGCGTGACTTACAGGAAGGTACATTAACAGAAGTGGAAGCTCAAGAGCTTGTTGACCATTTCGTGATGAAACTACGTCTTGTAAAATTTGCAAGAACACCTGATTACAATGAGTTATTCAGTGGGGACCCAACGTGGGTGACAGAATCAATTGGTGGTGTTGGTGTAGACGGCAGACCGCTTGTAACGAAGAACTCGTTTAGATTCTTGCATACGTTAGACAACTTAGGGCCAGCACCAGAACCAAATTTAACTGTATTGTGGTCCAACCAGTTACCTAAGGGCTTCAAAGAGTATTGCTCAAACATGTCGATTAAAACAAGTTCGATTCAATACGAAAATGATGACCTCATGAGAGCAAGTTACGGAGATGATTATGGAATTGCTTGTTGCGTAAGTGCGATGAAAATTGGTAAACAAATGCAGTTTTTCGGGGCACGTGCGAACTTAGCCAAAGCACTATTGTATGCTATTAATGGTGGAATAGATGAAAAGTTAAAAGTGCAAGTGGGGCCTGCAATATCGCCTATTACAGATGAATATTTAGATTACGATAAAGTTGTTGCTAACTTTGATAAAGTAATGGATTGGTTGGCAGAGTTATATATGAATACGCTTAACATCATCCACTATATGCACGATAAGTATAGTTATGAGCGGATTGAAATGGCTCTTCATGACAAAGAAGTGATTCGCACAATGGCGTGTGGAATTGCTGGTTTATCTGTTACGGCTGATAGTTTAAGTGCTATTAAACATACGAAAGTAAAAGTCATTCGTGACGAACAAGGCATTGCTGTTGATTACGAAATTGAAGGTGATTATCCAAAGTATGGAAACAATGACGATCGTGTAGATGACATTGCTGTTTCATTAGTGAAAACGTTTATGAATAAATTGAAAAAGCATAAAACGTACCGCAATGCAATTCCGACGATGTCCGTTTTAACAATTACAAGTAATGTTGTATACGGTAAGAAAACAGGAAACACACCTGATGGAAGAAAAGCTGGTGAGCCATTTGCACCAGGTGCAAACCCGCTACATGGACGCGATCAAAAGGGTGCTCTTGCATCACTAACATCAGTTGCGAAAATTCCATATGAGTATTCACTTGATGGTGTATCAAATACATTCAGTATCGTACCAAAGGCATTAGGAAAAGAAGATCAAGATCAAACAGCAAATCTAGTGGGAATCCTAGATGGTTATGCAAAACAAGGGGGCCATCACTTAAATATTAATGTATTCAACCGTGATACATTGATTGATGCGATGGAACATCCAGAAGAGTACCCACAATTAACGATTCGTGTATCGGGTTATGCTGTTAACTTCATAAAGTTAACACGTGACCAACAAATTGACGTCATTAATCGTACATTCCACGAATCGCTGTAAGATTACTCAATTGCCCCCAGCTAAGAACAACAAAAATAATAGTAACTAGCGGGGCATTTTTCGTCACCTTGGTTATCTAGGAAAATGAGGGATAAATGATGATTGGAAAAATTCATTCAATAGAAACTTGTGGAACCGTTGATGGTCCAGGATTACGATATATTGTTTTCATGCAAGGATGCTTGCTACGCTGTCAATACTGTCATAATCCAGATACGTGGAAAATTGGTGAAGGAAAAGATATTACCGTAGATGAAATCGTTAATGACCTGAAGTCTTATTTGCCTTACTTTGAGAGTAGTGGAGGGGGGATTACTGTTTCAGGGGGAGAACCATTACTTAACCTCGATTTCCTTATCGAACTATTTACGAAATGTAAGGAATTAGGGATCCACACGACAATTGATTCATCTGGTGGCTGTTTCCAAGAGCATCCCGAATTTTTAAGAAAACTAGATAAACTATTATCATTGACAGATTTAATTTTGTTAGATATTAAGCATATTGATACAAAAAAGCATCATGCATTGACAGGAATGAAAAATGATCACATTTTAAAGTTTGCTAAATTTTTGTCCAATAAACACATCCCAATTTGGGTTAGACATGTATTAGTCCCAGGCATTTCTGATGATGTCGAAGACTTAAGGAATTTACGGCTATTTATTGATGGATTAGGCAACGTTGAAAGAGTCGAAGTGTTGCCTTATCACAAATTAGGTGTTTATAAATGGAAAGAGCTAGGTTTAGACTATGCATTAGAAGATGTGGAACCTCCAACGGAAGAATCGGTATTGGAAGCAAAAATGATTCTGAGAAGTAGATAATATGTGAAGCACATGGTAGACAAAAGAAGAAATAAGTAGATGATGAAGCGCTCGAATATTATTGTTCGAGTGCTTTTAATAGGTTTAACATGTTAAAAGTGTATTAGAAGTCAGTACAATAATTAGTTAAGTTTTCCGAATAGTGACCAATGTCACAGCAACCCTGTAAAGATGAATGTAAAATACATGTTATAGAAGGATTAAATTTTACTGCAAATTTGGAGGGGATGTACATGTTTTGTCATCAATGTGAGCAAACACCAACAGGGGGCTGTAACATCGTAGGCGTTTGTGGAAAAAATGAAGATATTGCCAGTTTGCAAGATACACTTGTTTTTGCGTTAAAAGGAATTGCCGCTTATGCAACTCACGCAAGACAATTAGGCTTCTCTGACCCAGAGGTAGATGCTACAACACATGAAGCATTGTATATGACGTTAACAAACTCAAATTTTAATATGCAAGAACACATTGATATGGCGATGAAAGTCGGAAGTTCTGCAGTCAAAGTGATGGAACTGTTAGATCAAGCCCATACAAGTAGATTAGGTGTTCCGGAACCAATCACCGTTTCCCAGAACAAAGTTGAAGGAAAAGCGATTATTGTAACAGGACACAATTTATTTGCATTAGAAGAATTGCTTAAGCAAACAGAGGGGAAAGGAATTAATATTTATACACACTCGGAAATGCTTCCAGCTCATGGATACCCTGAACTAAAGAAATATCCGCATTTAAAAGGAAACATTGGGAAAGCATGGTTCGATCAACGTCGCTTGTTTGAGAAATTTCCTGGAGCCATTCTTGCAACGACTAACTGTGTTATGCCAATTAAAGGAAGCTATTCACACCGATTCTTCTCGTATGATATTGCAGGGCTAGAAGGCGTAGAAAAAATCTTGAATGACGACTTTACACCTTTGATCGAGAAAGCTTTATCTTTACCTGATGCAAATATGGAGAGTGAAGAGGTATTAACAACCGGCTTCCACCATAACACCGTAATCGGAATTGCTCCTGAAATTGTCGATGCTGTTAAAGCAGGAAAAATTCAACGGTTTTTCGTTATCGCAGGATGTGACGCACCAGGACCTGGAGGAAAATACTATCGTGAACTAGCAACATCCCTACCAAACGATACAGTCATTTTAACGACATCCTGTGGAAAGTTTCGATTCAATGATTATGATTTTGGAACGGTAGCTGATACAGGCATTCCTCGTTATATTGATCTAGGGCAGTGTAACAACTCTGTATCAACAGTAAAAATTGCACTCGCTTTAGCTGAAGCATTTGATTGTGAAGTAAATGAGTTACCTGTAAGCATTGTCTTATCATGGTTTGAACAAAAAGCTGTTGCGATCTTACTTGGCTTATTCAGTTTAGGAATCAAAGACATTCGAATCGGTCCGAAACCACCAGAGTGGATTACACCAGGAGTTCTGAACGTGTTGCAGGAGGCATTTAATTTAAAACTAATTACTACTGCTGAAGAGGATATGCGAGATATGCTTGCGTTGAACTAACATAGGCTTATGTATCAAGGGTTAAAGATCCGAAAGACAATTGACCACATTTAGAAAAAGTTTTCTTAGACTTATCTAAAAAATAATGCTGAATTGAAAATAAGCTTTTCATCAATTAACTGAATTGGTGAGAAGCTTTTTCTTTTGTCGTTGAACGAGTACGCGATCGCCTTTACAAATGCGACTTCTTCCTTTCATCGAATCTTCAGTGACTTCTAAGATAAATGGTCACCTTCTTAAACGACCACCTGCTAAAGCAGGTGGATTTGGACATAAAATGTCTACGACTAAAGTCGTTTCTTAAGACTGAAG